>NZ_JAJKGM010000063.1:0-10940 GCF_021412605.1 Clostridium celatum | reverse complement strand
TATTACTGGAAATCAAAATTTCCAGTAATATTTGATTTATAAGAAACTATATTACACAAAATTATCTACAGTCTCTATTATGAAAGCATAGGAATGTCAACCATTATATTGTTTATAGCAATATATATAGGAATAGTATTTTTACTTTCTAGCGCAGCTGTTTTAGCACTTCAACAGTTATCACAATGCAATGAATCCATTGAAAGATATGAAGCATTAAAGAAGATAGGAGCTTCAAGAAGTCAGATTAATAAAAGTATTTTAATTGAAGTATTAACTTTCTTCATGCTGCCTTTATCATTAGCAATAATTCACTCAATTGTTGGAGTAAACATTATAGAGCAGTATCTAAAAACTTTTGGTAACTATGACATATTATTTTCAGCACTTATCACAACTTTAATTTTTGTGGTAATCTATGGCGGATACTTCTATGCTACTTATATTGCCTATAAAACAGTTATAGATAATTAGCTATAATACGAAAGTTTATAAAAACTCTTGATTTTAACGTTACGTAATACCTTAGTATTAGTAATTAAAGGAGATGGAGTTATGAAAATTACAGAAATACGCTCTGATAAAGTTTATAATAAAATAATTAATGCCAAATTAGATAAGAAGGACGATATTTATAGATATGATTATTATGCTAGTATCATAAAGTAATTATAATATTGATATAGAATACTTAAGTGATAATTATATTTTATCACAGTGTTGTCTAGTACAATGGGTTAATTATAAAAATGCTGGCCACGCTTTATATGTAGACAGCATTTTTTTATTATTCTTTTAATTTAAAAGTTAATTTTACAGGATTGTGATCACTATACATAAAATCAGCATCAATATTTTCAGCAGTAGCTATAATATTGTCAGAAATAATAAAACCATCTAATACAGAAGTATAGTTTACATCTTTTGTATAAGGAATATCAGCAGTTCTACAAGTTGGAACAGTAGTGTTGTTAGAAGCGTTAACAATGCTCATGCCTTTAGGTAGATTTTCATCAGTTAAAAGGTACACCCAATCAGGGACTAATTGTTCTGATATAAATGTATCATCATCTATATTTAGAGCATGATTAAAATCTCCACCTACTATTACATAATTACCTTTATCATATTCTTCCTTCATAGTTGTATTAAGAAGTTCAAGTTGTTTGGCACGTATTATACCACCTTCATCATAAGCAGACATATGATTATTTATTAATACTAATTCCTTACCGTTTGAAACTTCATAACGAGTAATTGTAAAGCATCTATCTAAATCAAAGAATTTAGTAAAAAAGCTAGTATCTACAGGATAGCTAATACGTGTTGCTGAGCTTACCTTATATTTAGCTAGGGTAAGTAGGCCAGATTTTACACTACCATGTGGTTCGTTAAAAGGATATATCATATATGGTGCATGGAAATTAAGAGTAAAGACACTTCCATAATCACTTAATGCATTTTCTATAGTTTCTTTTTGATTGATATTGTAACTACGAGTTGCTTTTACATCAACTTCTTGAAGCACAACAAAGTCAGTAGACAATTCTTTTATTATATCTGTAGATCCATTAGTATTTTTTAAAACAGTTTCTTTGCTACTTCCCCTTGAAGATTTCCCTGTAACAGCAGTACCATTTGCCATTGCTCCAGTATCCATAAAGAATGAATAGTTTTGATCATAAGCACCAAACCCAATATTATATGTAAGGGCTGAGTAATTGGTATTAGTTTTTAAAATATCATTTTGATTATTTGTAATTTCTAAGGATAGATTATCATCAATACGGTAGTATGTTGCATTCATATATATTGCATAACCACCAGCAAAAATTGCAAGTAATAAAAATAAACTAGAAATTATAATAAGAATTTTTTTTGTTGCTTTCTTCATGTTTAACCTCCCTGTACTTTATCTTTATATTTAATATAAATAGTATTCATTAAATCTAATGTATAAATTAAAGTTATTTATTTTTCCATAACATAATTCTGTAACCAAACTCCATTTTTTTCTACATTTTGTTTTTTAATAACTTTGTATCCTCGTTTCGTAAAAAAAGGTTTTGCCTGTATAATCTTTTATATTAATGGAATGAACTGTACCCTTATAGTTATAAATATTTTATCATATATTGGAAAAAATAAAAGATTTTATTATGATAAAGGATGTAGATAAACATATATAAGATAACGAAAATATTAAGTAATATATATATTTTATTAACATAACAATTAAGTTATAATTAAAGTAAGAATCAAGGTGGAGGAAAATGAATATATGAATAAAAGATTTAACTCTACAGGAGTTTGTATACCAAGTATGCATTACATGGTTAATATAGATAATAAACTTAATAAAATAAAAGAATTAATAGATAGAAGAGATTACTTTGTAATAAATAGGCCAAGACAGTACGGGAAAACTACTACAATGTTTATGCTTGAGCAAAGATTAAAAGATGAGTATTTAGTTATAAGTATAAGTTTTGAAGGAATAGGAGATGAAGTATTTCTTAAAGAGGAAAGCTTTTCTAATGTTTTTATTGAATTAATGGCAGATAATCTTGAATTTATTAATGAAAATGAGAGTAAAAGATTATTAAGTATCGCTACTGATGTTAAAAATTTAAGAGATTTATCTAAAGTAATAACTAAATTTATTAAAGAGAGTAAAAAGGAAGTTGTTTTATTTATAGATGAAGTAGATAAAAGTTCAAACAATCAACTATTTTTAAGCTTTTTAGGAATGCTTAGAAATAAGTATTTATTAAGACAACAAGGTAAGGACAGAACCTTTAGTAGTGTTATATTAGCTGGAGTTTATGATATTAAAAATTTAAAGCTAAAATTTAGAAATGATGATGAAAAGAAGTATAACAGTCCTTGGAATATAGCAGTAAATTTTGATATAGATATGAGCTTTAATAGTTTAGAAATAAGTTCAATGTTAAGGGAATACTCATCAGATAAAAATGTGAATATGGATATAGAATATATATCTGAGTTATTATATGAATATACTAGTGGCTACCCTTTTTTAGTAAGTAGAATATGTCAAATAATTGATGAAAAACTTATAGAAGAAGATTTTAAATGGAATGAAGAAACTTTAATAAAAGCTATGAAATTACTACTTTCAGAAAGTAATACTTTATTTGATGATTTAATTAAAAATATAGAAAATAATGAAGAATTAAAAGAATATATTTTTGATTTAATAATGAATGGAGAAGATAAGAGTTTTAATATTGATAATCCAATTATAAATATTGGAGAAATATTTGGATATTTTAAAAACTTAAATGGAAAAGTAAAGATATCTAATAGAGTTTTTGAACAAAGATTATACAATTATTATTCGTCTAAGTTAGAGAATAAAGTGGATATGAGTTCTTATAATTTTAAAGATAATTTTATAACAAGTACGGGCTTAGATTTTAAAAAGATACTTTTAAGATTTCAACAATTTATAAAAGAACAATATAGCACCATAGATTCTAAGTTTATAGAGCGTGAAGGAAGACTGTTATTCTTAGCATTTATAAAGCCTATTATAAATGGTGTTGGATTTGACTTTAAAGAAGTTCAAGTATCGGAAGAAAAGAGATTAGATATTGTTATTACATATCTAAAGGAAAAATATTTAGTAGAGCTTAAAATTTGGAGAGGTGAAGAATATCACCAAAAGGGTTTAAAGCAGTTATATGATTATTTAGATATTAAAGATTTAGACTCTGGATATCTTGTAATTTATAATTTTAATAAGAATAAAGAATATAAAAGTGAAGAAGTTATTATAAATGATAAAAAGATATTTATAATTTGGGTATAAGTATTATTAAAAGATGTAATATTAGTAATGGGAACCACAGTTATTGAGGGAAGAGTTGTAATTAGTAGAGATAGATAATAAATCTGTCTCTACTTTTTTTATGAATGTAATAAAAGAGAGACTACTTTTAAATAAAATCATCGTAAATGAGTATTAAACTAGAAAGAAATAAAAAAGTACTGATAAATCTTATATTTTAGATGTAAATATTTGTTAAGTTTAAATATAGAACAATATGTGAAATTTTAACAAACACAATGTTATAAATTATGATATTTATAAATAAGTAGTACATATATAAATAAGTAGTACATAAGATAATCTAAAATAGATATTTTCATACTAAAATTAAAAAATAAGTTATACTATAATATTTATAAAAATAAAATATATATGAGAATATAATAATTTTAGGGGAATGATAATGAGAAAAAAGCAAAATCAAGAAAAAGGAGTTTTACTAAAAATATTAAAAAGTAGAATTACTATATTGATGGTATGCTTTGCAATGATCTCAATATTATTTACTGGATGTTCAAATGATGATGAATTAAATAAACTTAAAGCAGAAAATGAAACTCTAACTAAAGAGATACAGGAGCTTAAAGAGAATGAAATTAAAAATGAAGAGAATAAAGCTAAAGTTGAAGCTAAGAATGAAGAACTTAATAAAAAGGTATCAACTGCAGAGGAATATTTATCATTAAATAGTTCTGAAAAAGAGTTAGTTGATGCAAAGATTGAGGAAGTTAAAAAAGCAACTGAGGAAGAGAAAGCTAGACTTAAGGCAGAAGAAGAAGCAAAGAAAGCAGAAGAAGAGGCTAAATTAAAAGCAGAGCAAGAAGCAAAAGAAGCAGAGGAAAAAGCAAAAAGGGAAGCTGAAGAACAAGCTAAGAAAGAAGCTGAAGCTCAAAAGTATAATACTGGATTAACATATGAAGATATAGCTAGAAATCCTACTGAAAATGCTATGAAGTTAGTAACTTTTTCGGGAAGGATTGTTCAAGTTATGAAAGCTGATGGTTATACTCAATACAGAATGGCTATTGATGATAATTATGACCAAATAGTATTGATTGAAGTAGATAATGAATTATTGAGTAATGGAAATATATTAGAAGATGATTATATTACAATTAAAGGAACATTTGTAATGGAACACACTTATCAAACTGTAATGGGAGCTCAAAAGACAATTCCAGCAATTGTTGTTGATGAATTTAATTTTAATTAAATAATATAAATTTATTTTATTGCAGCAATTTACAATGCAAAATAACCGAATGTTTTATTATAAGACTAATAAAATCAGATATATAAAATGGTAAATTATAAAATAGATATGTTTTAAATTAAATATAAGTAGTTTAAAAAAGCTCTGTATCTGATGCAGAGCTTTTTTTGATTAATAAATAACCAATATACATTTAAATAAAATCATCGTAAATGAGTATTAAAGTAGAAAGAAATAAAAAAGTATTGTTGAATCTTATATTGTATCTATAAATATTTGTTAAGTTTAAATATAAAACAATATGTGAAATTTTAATAAGTGTAATGTTATAAATTAAGTTAAATTACAATATTTATAAATAAGCAAGCGTGTAACCGTATTATATATTTGTTAAGGAGAAAGAGGAATAAAAGTATGGGGAATGTGAAAAAGCAGTTTATACTGCAAGATAAGAAATTTAGAGGATTTTGTATATATAGATTGCTTTTTGGAATAAGCTATAGCGTTATGATACCTATAATACCTTTGTTTTTTTAGAGTATAGGAATGGAAACCATAACTATAGGAATGGTAATTTCTTTATATGGAGTAAGTAAAACATTGATGCAAATTCCTTTTGGTGTTGTTTCTGATAAGGTAGGAGATAAATTAACGTTGAAAATAGCTTTAATGTTAATGGCATTAGTACCTATAGGTTATATATTTTCTGATACAACTTTTAAGGCTGGAAGTTTGTATGTTATTCAAGGAGCTATTCTTGGAATGGCAGCACCAGCTACTTATTCTGTACTTGCAAGAACTTTAAATGTTAAGAGAAGAGGGGAATGCACAGGGCTTGCTTCAGCAGTATTTACTTTAGGTGGAGGTATAGGTGCTGCTATTGCAAGTTTTATATTATCAAAATTTAATAGTTTTAATATGGCTTTTAATATAGCTGCTTTAGGAATATTTCTTACATTGATATATGTAGTTATTAGAGTTGATAAAGTAAAAGTTGAAAAGGGTAAGATAAATAATAAGGCCAGTATAGGAGAGATTTTATATGAGATAAAGAATAGAGGATTTGTATATAAGATTATTATTTTATCAAGTAGTGCTTTTTTAGGTGATTATATTTATTCTTGTGTTGTGGCTTTAATTCATTTTTATGGACAGGATGTACTTAATGTATCAACAGGATATACTTCTGCTATAATATCAGTTTATTTATTAGTCTTTGGTTTAGCAGCACCAATAGCAGGATGGGTTAGTGATAAGATAGGGAATAGAAAGCAGTTTTTATATTCTTTTCTTTTAATGAATTTTACTTTGCTAGGATTAATAATAACTAGGAATATAACTATATTTACAGTAATAATTATATTGTATTTTTTAGGAGCCACATATTTAAATGCTTCTGTACAAAGTTGTCTTTCAGAATTTGGAGCTTATCCTGAGATTAAAGGTCTTGTTTTTGGTATTGTTGGGGCTTCTGAATCATTAGGGTATGCAGTAGGTCCATTAGTTTCATCTTATATTTATGAGTATAATAAGAACTTTTTATTTTTAGGATTGTTAATAGTGTCTGTTTTAGTAACGATTATTTACTTAGCTTTGTTTAATAAGTCTAAAATATAAGGTAGTTAATATAGTCTATAATTGTTTTTTGCAAAGATAGTTTAATAAGCAAATTTATAAAAGTATAAAAAAGCTGTAATGATAAATAATAAAGTGAAGTAATCTTTAGAGGTAACGAGGTTTATTATGAATTTAAAGAATAATATATTATTCAGCAAAAAGGAGCTTTTATATTTTTGTATTCAAAGATTTGCTTTTGGATTTAGTTATAGTTTAATGATACCTATAATCCCTTTATATTTTAATTCTTTAGGATTAAGTAGCTTGATTATAGGAGGAGTTATGTCTTCTTATGGTTTAAGTAAGGCTTTAATGCAATTAGTTTTTGGAGCTATTACAAACAAAATTGGAGATAAGTTATTATTAATAATAGCATTTATATTAATGGCTATAATCCCTTTTTTGTATACTTTAAATAGTAGTAGTTTAATAGCTAGTATTATTTATATTGCACAGGGAGCAATACTTGGAATGTCTGCACCAGCAGTTTTTTCTTTATTAGCTAGATCTTTAGATGAAGAAAAAAGAGGGCAGTGTACAGGATATGCTTCAGCAGTATTTACATTAAGTGGAGCTATTGCTTCTATTATAGGTGGATTTATAGTTACAAAGCTAAATAACTATAACTTAGTATTTTATATGTCTTCTATAGGAATTATTTTAACAGTAGTTTTTATAATTATGAAAATAAAGAAGGCTGATGTAAATAGCAAAGATACAGCAAAAAGTAGTAGGTTAGATAATAAAAATATAGATAAATGTAATGATGAAAATGTAAAAGATAATATAACTGCCTTTGAAAATAAGAGAGATAATAGAAGCAATATTGAAAATAAGAAAGGTAATTTTAAAAGTAAAATAGGTAATATATTTAAAACCATAAAGGAGAAGAAGCTTTTAGCTAAGATAGTTCTTTTAGGGATAATAGCTTTATTAGGAGATTTTATATATGGTTGTATAGTGTCAATATTTCCTTTTTATGGGCAAGAGGTTTTAGGGTCTAGTACCTTTTATACATCTGTAATAATATCCGTGTATTTATTTATCTTTGGGATATTTGCACCTATAGGTGGATTTACTAGTGATAAGATTGGAGTAAAGAAGCAGTTATTTATATCATTTATCTTTATGATAATAGCTTTAGGTGCATTATCAATAGTAAGAAAGATAAGCATATTTACAGTAGCTATTATTATATATTTTTTAGGAGCAACATTTTTAAATTCAGGATTACAAAACTCTCTATTAAAGTTTGGAGAAGATAAAAAAAGTGAAGGAATTGTATTTGGATTTGTAGGTGCTTGCGAATCTTTAGGTTATGCAGTAGGGCCTTTAATATCGGCTTATGTATATAATTTAAATAAAGTATGGCTTTTTCCAGGATTATTTATATTTACTGTTTTAGTATTTGTAATTTTTATATTTTTAAGAAAGAAAAGCTTTAATACAGCAGACTTTTAAAGTGGGTAGGGAGATATTAACAAGTGAATTTAAAAAAATTACAAAGAAAAAGTCGGCTAATTTGCCGACCTTTATAATATATAATATAGATTTTTAAGAAATTTTACTAAAATCATGATTTATTATTTCTATTAATTTAAATTCATCATTTTCAAATTCAAATTTTAGTATGCAGCAATTACCTAATCTTTCTTTTTGATCAACATCACTAGTATGAGCCCAGTATCTCATAAATTGACGACAAGCAGCTCCATGAGAAACAGCTAAAACTGTTTTATGGTCATCATTTTTCATAATGGAGCATCGCACCACCCTTGGATTTTTCTCCTAACGTTAAATAATGTTTGTCCATGTCTCATTAAGTACAATATTTTTTTCATAAATTTCTCTTCCAATTTAAGTATATGTTAGTTCAACTTCTATCTAATAAGACTTGCTAACATTTCTATTGATGATGCTTCTTGATGGTTAAAGAAAGAACTTTCTTTTTTATCTAAAGTGGAAATTTTATCCATATCATCTTTAGTTAATTCAAAGTCGAAAATATCTATATTCTGTAACATTCTTTCTTTATTCACAGTTTTTGATAGTGGAACAATTCCTCTTTGAAGTAACCATCTTAAAATAACTTGTGCAATTGATTTACCATACTTGTCTCCAATTGTCTTTAAAGTAGTATTATCAAATATTCCATTTCTTCCTTCTGCAAAAGGTGCCCATGCTTGTAGTTGTACCCCATACTTGCTATTATAATCCTGTGCCAATAATTGTTGATGGAATGGATTAATTTCAATTTGGTTTACTGCTGGTGTTATTTCATTAAATAAAGCTAAGTCAACTAAACGGTCAGGATAGAAGTTTGATACACCTATAGCTTTAATTTTACCTTCTTTATATAAATCCTCCATAGCTCTATAAGTTCCATAGTAATCATTTAGTGGTTGGTGGATTAATACTAAATCCAAATAATCCAACTTCATTTTCTTTAAAGAAGATTCAATAGATTTCTTTGCTTTATCATATCCTCCATTGCTAATCCATACTTTAGTTGTAATAAATAAATCCTTTCTAGGTACTGATGATTTAGCAATAGCTTCTCCAACTGCTTCTTCATTTCCATAAGATTGTGCTGTATCAATTAATCTGTATCCAACATCAATAGCATCTAGCACAACCCTAATACATTCTTCTTTATCAGTGATTTGAAAAACTCCAAATCCAACTGCTGGCATATTTATTCCGTTATTTAAAGTTACATATTGCATTTAAATTTCTCCTTTATTTTTAGTATTTTGTATTTTATAATAATATTACCAGTCGGTAGTTGCTACCGAGCAAGAGTTTTTTTAAAAAATTTTTTTGAAATTAGGAGGTAATTTTATGTATACACCTAAAGAGGTATGTCAGCAGGTTGGAATATCTTACGAAACATTGAAATTTTATTGCAAAGAGGGTTTGGTGCCAGCGGTAAAAAGAGATAAAAATAACTATCGTATTTTTGACGAAAAAAATATTGCATGGCTAAAGGGATTACAATGCTTGAGAAAGTGTGGTATGAGCATTAAAGATATGAAACTTTATATGAATTATTGCATAGAAGGTCCATCTACAATTCCTCAAAGAAAAGAAATGCTTAATGAATCAAAGAAATCTTTATTGAAAAAAATCAATGAAATTAATGAATGTATTGACTTTATTGACAATAAACAATCTTTCTACGATGATGTATTAGATGGGAAAATAGAATATATAAGCAATTTAACTAAGGTAGAAAATAAATAAGATATTAAAATAAATATTTGGTCTTTTTTCTTTAAGAGAATGCTTTTAAAAAGCAGTTAATAAAAAGTTTGAACTTATTAATATTAGTTGTCATAATGTAGTTTTTAACCCTGTATATTTAAAGTATAAATATTTAAGGGGAGTAGTGGCATGAACTTTTTTTCTTTAGAGCCAATGCTGAATTATGAGTTATCTAAAAATGAAAAAATACGTCCTATTTTTATATTACTATTTTTAATTGTTTTATTAATAACCTTTAAGCATAAATTGAGAAACAACAAAAGATTAGATATGTATATTAGGTATGGACTAGCTATTGTGTCTTTTTCTTTTTTAGCTTTATACTATATTTTAAAATGGCATGATTCTGGATTTAATTATGATACTATTCCTTTACATATCTGTTTTATAAGCAATATATTATGTATAATACTTTGCTTTAATAAGTCTAAAAAATTATTTAAATTCTTGTTTTTTGTAGGAATATTAGGAGGAATAGCTAGTTTATTACTACCTGATCTATCATTATCAGATGAGTATTTTAGATATTATCAATTTTATGTATGTCATATTAGCATAATAGTTATACCACTATATTTCTATGTGGTTTATGATTATAGAATTAAATTTATAGATTGTATAAAGAGCTTTGCAATACTTCAACTTATAGGAATACCTATTGGGATATTTAATGAAATATATAAAACAAACTATATGTTTATAAGTTTTACTTCTAACTTTGCTTCTAAAAATAGTGCTTTAGAGCTGTTAGGAAATGGAGATTATTATATTCTATATTTAGAAGTATTAACTTTTTTAGGTTTAGTATTATGGTATTTTATAGTATATGTAATTTCTAATTTGATGAAAAGATGCCAGTATAGCTTAATAGATATATGAAGCTATTTATTATAAAAAAGTAGTAATAAATGATATGATATGCTCCCTTTATAGTAGACAGTTAAAATAATAAAACTGTCATTACTATAGAGGGAGCAATTTTTATGGGAA
>NZ_JAJKGM010000062.1:0-11491 GCF_021412605.1 Clostridium celatum | reverse complement strand
AATATTAAATTTTATCCACAACTAATAATAGAAAAACCCTCTGTTTTTAAACAGGGGGTTTTTCAACAAACTGAAAAAAGAATCTTAGATTTAATCTAAGATTCTTTTTTATTTTATTTACTTTTTCTTCTTCTTAAATAATGCAAATGCTCCAGCAGCAACTAATACTAATGCACCAAATACAACATAAATTGTATTAGTTCCACCTGTATTTGGAAGAGAATTTCCTGGCTTACTTGTATTTCCACCACTTACTTCATTATCAGTTGTTCCATTAGTTGTTTCATCTTCTGGTTTAACTTCAACACCTGGAGTTTGTGGTTTATTTTCTTCTGACTCTTCTTTTTCAAGTTCTGCTATTCTAGCTTCTGCTTCTTCTAACATCTTAACAAATTTTTCTGATACTAAAGCTTTTTCTTCTGCAGTTAATGCATTATACGCAGCTCTTGCAGCAGCAACTCTATGCTTATCATTTAAAGTTATATTAGATATTTCAGGTAATTTAGATATAAGTTCTTCTACCTTTTCAATTGCTTCTTCATCAACTTTATCTTCAGCTAAAACAACTATTTCTGCTGAATCTCTAACTCTTAATCTATGTCCTTCTGGATCTTCTGATGCAAGCCCTATTGCAGATACATTATCTCCAACTTTAATTCTTGACTTCCATTCATCAGCTACACTTGGATTTTGGCTATTTCTGATGTATCCTTCAGTATAAACTCTTGATTCACCACTTCCATCATTAACATAAATATTTTGCCCTTCAATTCTAGTTACAGTACCTGAAACTTGAACTAATAGCCCTTCTTTTTCTTCAAGCATACTATCTGCAGTTGAAAGCTTAGTAGGAGCTACTAAATTTATGTTCTCATCAATTATTTCTAAATCATAAGATTCATTATTAAGAGCAATTTGTGCATCTCCTAAGTATGAAGAAACTTTACCTGTAAGTTTTACTTTTTGACCTAATTTAACTTCTGTTGATGATACTCCAAATACAGTAAGTCCTGCAGTTTCATCTTGTATATATATTACATCAAAGAAAGAATTCCCTGGTGCCGCCGCATTAGATGCAGCTGTAACATATCCTTCAACAACTACTGTTTCACCAAATCTATCTGGATTATTATCACCATCTAAATCTACTCTAACATCAGCAATTTTGCTAACTGGTAATTCAGGTGTTGGTGCTAATTCTCTTAATACCTTGCTTGTTATATCAAAGTTTGAATATACATATCCATCAATTTCAAAATCCGAGAAGAATGTTGCTCCTGAAACAAATACCTTTGCTCCACTTTCTAAAGTTTCAACAGCCAGTCCTACAACATCTCCTTGCTCAATTGGAGTAGCATCTCCTTGCTTATCAGCATCATTACCATAAGTAGTTTCATGCCCTCTTACTAAAACTTCAACATTATTAGTGTCTTCTGGCATAATTAAAGTTGAACCACTATAGAAGCTATAATTTTTACTTGTATCAACATCTTCTAACCATGCACTTTCAGTATTATAATCATTGAAGTATAGTCTGTAGCTTTGTCCACCATTTTCTACATCATCTGTAGCTTGGTCATCATTAAATCTAATTTTAGCTCCAATTGCCTCAAGAACTGAATTTCCTTGTGCTGCATTTCCGTATTCACCAACACCATCACCATAATCTGCCTTTGATGTTATTATGATATTTCCACCATTTTCTGCAAACTTAGCTATAGCTTTAAGTTCATCTTCAGTATATTTTTGTGGAGTTAACCCAACTGAATCCTTAGTTGTGCTTTGAGGATCTGAAAGTATTAATAATGATGCTCCTTCTAAAACTTCATCTGTAATAGGTTCTTTGTTAATCACAGATTTTATACCATTTTGAGTCATTAAACCTGTAAGTGTAGTTATTTTTCCTGAATAATCTCCACTAACATATTGATTTTGATGAGCTCCATCAATGACAACCTTAGAAACTGCACTTGCCTTAGATACTTTTATCTCTATACTTCCTTTAAATTCTCTTTCATTTCCATTGATATTTGCTTTAACTACTACATCAATTTTATGTTCTCCAGCTTTTTCAAATCTATGAGTAAACGTTGCTTTTCCTGCTGTAGCAGATTCTATCTTTTCAATAGTAACTACTTCTGGATCAGTAGCTCCATCAACATAATATTCAACTTTAACATCTGTTAATTCTGTAGCTTCATTATTGTAAACAGTTGTATCAATGCTTATTTCTTCATTTTCTACTACAAGTTCTGTATCACAATCAATTGACTCTATTCCAACATTTTCTCTTTCTCCAACCCATACTGGTGCAGTTACGGCAATATCTTGGTCAGCTTGATCAACTCTTACATAATAGTATGAACTTACATTATTATCTAAAGTAAATGACCAATCCTTAGTTGTAGAATTTATATTATCTATTGATTTTACAACCTTACCACCATCTCCAATAATAGATATCTTTTTGATATTATCTCCACTATCAATATCTTCAACGCTAATATTAAATTCTAAAGAACCTGTATCATCTAATATAGATCCCATTGGATTTCCATTTACAGTATATGAAATTCTTAAATTTTCATCCTCTGTTGCATAAGTTCTTCTTTCACTTATAGCTTCATAAATAGCTTCTCTTGTAAGTTCTGACGCTTCAACAACTGTTCTTGCAGTATTAGCATTACCCCATTTACCTTTATGATTATCTTGGTTATTTGTAGGTGATACATGCCATCCTTTATCAAGAGCTCTTGTGTACTCTTCATATGATGGGAAATATCCTGAACTTCTTATGGCACCTTCACCATTACCAACTTCTATTAATGTAACAACTTCATCTATTGCTGCATCATAATGAGCATAATCTGAGAAGTTACCAAAAGTTTTTCCTGGGTGATTTAATTGAGATAAAGATTCTGGGTACTGCTTTAAAGTTTCATAGTAATTCTTTAAATTCATATTTTTATTTGTTCTAGTTTCAAATCCTGGTGTATTAAAAGTATTTATGTGACCATATCCACCTGTTGAACCTGACCAAGTCATTTCATATCCATAAATAGCAGTAAATTCACCATCTTTGTTATATTTATCTGCTGTAGCTAATCCTAATTGCCACTCCTCACTTGCAGAACCATCTCCCATATTAGCAGCTGTATCATTATCAAACCAGTTACTATGGTCAGTAACAGCTACGAAATCTACTCCTGCAATATTTTTAGCATAAGTATAAGCTTCATCTATAGTTCCTTGCCCATCTGATAAATTTGTATGTGAGTGAAGTTGTCCAAAGTAAAGATTAGTTTCTTGCTTTCCTACAGTAAATCTCCATTCTTTTGTAGTTATATTACCTAAAGTATCTTTTACTTCAACCTTAACAGTATGTCTTCCATCTTCTAAGTCTTCACTAACTGTATATTTAACAGTGTTTTCTTCTTTAACTAAAGCAGATGTAATATCTTTTCCATCAAACACCATTTTAACACTTTCCATGTCTACACCTGATTCATCTTCAAATGTAGCTGTTATTTCTGGTCTTCTGTTATCTCCTACATTTGCTGAGTTCCCTGGAGTAACCTTAACTATAGTTGGTCCAACTTTATCAACTTCTGGTTCTTCTGGAACATCTGGTGTTTCTACTTCTACTTTTGTAAATGTACAAGATGAACCATAAATTTGAACAGTATCACCATATCTCCCAACTGTTCCTACTACATCCACTGTATCTCCAGTTTGTACTTCTAATCCTGATGGAATGAAGTATATATCTAAAACATTATCACCTTGAGTTAATGTTTTTGCTGTTGTATCTAATACTGCACCTTTAATTTCAACATAATATGAATCATAATTTTTTTCTTTTAACTCTTTTATAGTTACTTCTTTCGGAGTAGGTGCAGTTTTCTTTGCTATAACCTCTAACTCTGTAGCCTGTACTTGACGTAACTTATTAAATGTATCTAATGTTCCTGTAATTTCCACTTCATCACCAACAACTATTTGAGAAAAATCTATTTTACTAGAATAATTAGAAATAGCTATTGCTCCTGACTTATCTTGAATATGAAGAGTTTGATTTCTGTCATTAAATGAAACTACCCCTCTTATTGTTACTTCTTCTTTATCTGCTAATTCTCTAGCATTTTTAATAGAAGTTACACCTTCAATTTCTTCTTCAACTTCATACATAGAACTTCTTGGTGTTGGCTCTGCTGCATAAAAATCTGCACTATTATTATTTGTGTCCCAACCATTTGTTTCACCAGATTCTCCACCTAAATTATCTCTACGTTGTACACTAGTAGTACTAGACATAGCTACTGTTGGAGCTGTTTCCGAAAGATTTGCTGATGATCCAACACCAACAAGGTCAATTACTTCATTATTAGCATTAACTATTCTTACCTTACATTCAGCTCCAGCCATCGCTATATTGCCTTCAGCATCATAATGCTCTAGTTCTTCAGTTCCATTACTTCCGGCTGCTTGCTTTATAAGATAATAACCACCGGCTTTTATTTTACCTGTAAGTTCAGTTTCATTCTTTCCAAATTCACCTGTTTTAGAAGCATATTGAACCTTCCAACCAGTAATATCTATTTCTTCTCCCGTAGGATTATATAATTCAATGAAATCATTTTTTAATGTGGCACCAGTATTACCTCCGCCACCATAAATTTCACTTATAACAACATTTAACGCTTTCTCTGCTTTTACAGATTCTGTAGGAAATGTAGCTAGTCCTGTAGTCATTGTAGCTGCAATAACCAAAGCTATCAATCTTTTACTTTTCATATTATTATTCCCCCTATTTACATACTTTTACATCAGTTAACGAATATTATTCTAACATATAATCCGAATATTTGCCAGAGTTTTTTGCGTTAAAGTTCTGTTGAATGTGTATTTTTTTCTCTTTTTTTGTCATAATCCATGTATTTTTGTTATTTTTTATATTATTTTTTGAACTATTCCGTACCTTGCCAAAACAACAAAACATATTAATGAATTTATACTTTTATACTTATTGCAACAAAGGAGCCATAACTTAAATTATGACTCCTTTAATCTTATCTAAAACTATTTTTTCTTACATAAATAACTTCCTATGACTGCAGTAATAGGTACTGCTAAAACTATACCTATACTTCCTGAAATACCTTGTATTAGTTCAATACCTAAAACATCTAAATTTATTAATTTATTATATGGCATATTAGATGAATAAATTAATATTAATATACTTAAAGACCCACCAGCAAATGCTAATATAAGTGTATTAGTCATTGTACCTATTATATCTTTTCCTATATTCATAGCACTCTTAAACAATTCACCAATTGTAGCATCATTATTTATAGAATGTATTTCAAATATTGATGATGCTATAGACATAGCAACATCCATAACAGCTCCAAGAGATGCTACTAATATCCCAGTAAACATTATTCCTTTTATTTTAAGACCAGTATCCTCTGCTATATACATAAGACTTTCTGCATCTTCCATAGTTATTCCTGAAAGATTAGATAAATTTCCAAATATATATGCAATAACTCCTGCTATAATAACCCCACTTATTGTTCCTAAAATTGCAGTTAATGTCTTTTTATTAATTCCTGATACAAGTGATAACGTAACACTTATACTTAATATTGCCATTATTATACCTGCTAATATAGGGTTTACCCCTCTAAACATAAGTGGTAACATTAAAAATATACAACATACTAACGTAAATATTAATGATACCAATGATTTTATCCCCTTAATACCACCAATTAAAATTACTATTACAGCAAATAAAGCCATTAACATATATAGTGTGTTACTTCTATCATAACTAAATATAGTTACAACATTTTCACCATCTCTATCATAACACCCAACTATTACTTTACTTCCAACTTTAACCTTAACATTATAAAGTCTACTTACCGGATTTCCTAGCTCAAACTCTCCACCTTCTAGAGGCCCGTCCTTTATTTCAACTGAAACAGTTTGAAATCCAACTTCTACATCCTCTAAAAATTCATCAGCTTGTAAATCTTCCTCTACAATATTTGTTACAACACCTTTATAATATTCCATTCCCTTATTATATTTATCAGTCAGAAATCCTCCTGTGAATATAAATTTAGATAATAATATTATTATACTACTACATATAATTACTCCAATTATAGAAATTATATTTTTCTTTAGATTGTCCATTTTTACCTCCAAACAATACCAATTTATATTTTATTATTATATACTTTAAATTTTATATTAGTAATAATATCTTTATTTTATTATAATCGACAAAAAAGGTAAACATTTTTATTAAATTTAACATTTTAATTCGTGTTATATTCATTAATTACTTTTCTTTTTATAGTGTTAAATGTTATTTTGAAATATTTTTTAGAAATTTTAATTATATAAAATAAAAATGAGATTATATCAAAAGCTATGCAATTGCACTTTAATATAATCTCATTTTTAATTAATTCTAATCTTTATTTTTCTTTTCCTAAATTAATACCTAACATTCCCGAAAGAATTCCAACTACAATACAAAGAAGAAATTTTATCAAGTCATAAATTCCAAGTGTAGCTTCAGCTCCAAATAAAACTCCTATTCCATATAAGGCTATGTAAAATAATACTCCAACTGCTAAGCCAACTAACCATCCTATATGCCCTTGTAATTTAGATGCAATAATAGTTCCAAGTATCAAGCTCACACTTGTAATCCCAACATAAATACCACTAAATACCGCATCACTAAAGTCTACAAAAGTCATAATAAGTGAAAATACCGCCGTTAACAAAATAGTAATGCTAATAGCACCTATTACTCCTTTAAACACATTATTAAAATAACTTTTCCATTCCATAAAAACACCCCCTTTTACTTCATTTTATGAGGTAAAAAGGGGTATTATTCAACAATTATTCTGTTTCTTTATTAAGTTTTTGAGCAATTGAGTTCTTAGTAACTCTAAATCTAACTCTATCTGGACCTGATTGAATAACCATTTGATCTTCTTCTATAGTTATAATCTTTCCAACTATTCCACCTCTAGTTAAAACTTCATCATTAACTTTTAATGCAGATAACATTTCATTATATTTTTTACTTCTTTTCTTTTCTGGTAGTATAAGTAAGAAATACATTATAGCAAACATTGCTATTAAAGGTAATAATGTAGCTAATAATTGTGCCATTATAATCCCTTCCCTTCATCTTTACTTTATATAGTATATTTTAAATTACATTTTAATAATTACTATGTATTAAATAATATACTTTATTTAATATTATATGTCAATTATCATATGTATACATATGTAAAACATTAATAATTTATTCATATATTTTAACTCTTATTTTTTTATATTCCATTCTTTAAGTTTTTTAGCTTTAAATTCTGCATAATTTCCATTATCTATTGCTTCTCTAATTTCTTCCATTAATTTATTATAGAAGTATAAATTATGTAATACACAAAGTCTCATTGCTAACATTTCTTTAGCTTTAAATAAATGTCTAATATAACTTCTTGTATAATTTTTACATGCTGGGCATTGACATCCTTCATCTATTGGTCTTTCATCTAACTCAAATTTAGCATTCATAAGGTTTATCTTACCTTCACTGTTAAATACATGACCATGTCTTCCATTTCTTGCAGGAAGAACACAATCAAAGAAGTCTACCCCTCTTTCAACAGCTTCTAATATATTTTCTGGAGTTCCAACTCCCATTAAGTATATTGGTTTATCTTGTGGAAGATGAGGAACAACAGCATCAATTACTCTGTACATTTCTTCATGAGTTTCACCAACTGCTAATCCACCAATAGCATATCCATCCATATCCAATTTAGCAAGATGTTTTGCATGTTCTATTCTAATGTCTTCATAGCATCCACCTTGATTAATACCAAATAGCATTTGTTCCTTATTTATTGTTTCTGGAAGAGAATTTAATCTTTTCATCTCCGCAATACATCTATCTAACCATCTATTTGTTCTTGCAACTGAATTTATTACATACTCTCTTGTTGACGGATTTGGAATACATTCATCAAATGCCATAGCAATTGTTGATGCTAAATTACTTTGAATTTGCATTGATTCTTCTGGTCCCATAAATATTTTCTTTCCATCTATATGAGAGTTAAAGTAAACACCTTCTTCTTTAATCTTTCTCATTCCTGATAAAGAAAACACTTGGAATCCACCTGAATCTGTTAGTATTGGTCTATCCCAATTCATAAACTTATGTAATCCACCCATTTTAGCCACAACTCTATCAGAAGGTCTTAAATGTAAGTGGTATGTATTAGAAAGTTCAACTTGGCATCCTATTTCTTTTAAATCCATAGAAGAAACTGCACCCTTAATTGCAGCTAAAGTTCCAACATTCATAAATACTGGTGTTTCTATAGTTCCATGAGGAGTTACAAATCTTCCTCTTCTAGCTTTTCCATCTTTCTTTAATAAAGTATATCTTTTACTCAAAACTTCACGTCCTTTTGCCTTATGTTTTCTATTTTATTATCATTGAATCTCCAAAAGAGAAGAATCTATATCTTTCTTTTACAGCTTCATTATAAGCATTCATAACTTTTTCTTTTCCAGCTAAAGCTGAAACTAACATTATTAATGTTGATTCTGGTAAATGGAAATTAGTTATAAGTTTATCTACAACCTTAAACTTATATCCAGGATAAATAAATATATTAGTCCATCCACTTTGTTCTTTAACAAAACCATTCTCATCTCCAATAGTTTCTAACGTTCTTGTAGATGTAGTTCCTACGGATATAACTTTATTACCACGCTTTTTAGTTTCATTTATTATATTAGCATTTTCTTCATCTAAGTGATAGAACTCTGAATGCATCACATGTGCATTAACATCATCAACTTTAACAGGCCTAAATGTTCCAAGACCAACATGCAATGTTACATATGCAATATTTACACCTTTTTCTTTTACCTTTTCTAAAAGTTCTTTGGTAAAATGTAATCCAGCTGTAGGTGCTGCAGCAGAGCCTTGTTCCTTTGAATAAACAGTTTGATATCTTTCTCTATCATCAAGTCTTTCTGTTATATACGGAGGAAGTGGCATTTCACCTAACTCATCTAACACTTGTTCAAATATTCCATCATAAGAAAACTCAATTATTCTATTTCCTTCTTCAACAATATCTACAACAGTACATTTTAATTTTCCTTCCCCAAATGTAAACTCTGCACCTATTTTTGCTCTTTTACCTGGTTTAGCTAAACATTCCCACTTATCGCCTTCAATTCTTTTAAGAAGTAAAAACTCAATTTTTCCACCTGTTTCAGCTTTTTCTCCAATAATTCTTGCTGGCATAACTCTTGTATTATTTAATACTAAAGTATCTCCTTCATTTAAATAATCTAAAACATCATAAAAATGTTTATGTTCAATTTCTCCAGTTTCTTTATCTAACACCATTAGTCTTGAATAATCTCTTTTTTCCAATGGATGTTGAGCTATAAGCTCTTCTGGTAAGTAAAAGTCAAAATCACTTGTTTTCATTTTTTTATCTCCTAACTTTCAAAAAAACTAGTTTGTCTTTTTAAATCTTTTTTTCCTCTTGTTCTACCTAAATGCTCATAAGCTTTATCTGTAGCAGTTCTTCCTCTAGCAGTTCTTACTATAAAACCTTTTTGAAGAAGATATGGTTCATAAACATCTTCAATAGTTCCAAGTTCTTCCCCTATAAAGTAAGATAATGTTTCTATACCTACAGGTCCACCATTAAAATTATCTATAATAGCTTCTAATATTTTATTATCTACCCTATCAAACCCTTGAGCATCTACTTCTAAAAGTTCCAATGCAGCTCTTGCTTCCTTATAACTTATTAAAGAATCTGAGTAAACTTCTGCATAATCTCTAACTCTTTTTAATAATCTATTTGCTATTCTAGGTGTACCTCTAGATCTTCTTGCAATTTCATAAGCTCCCTCTTCTGTAATATTACAACCTAAAACAAAAGCTGAACGAACTATAATTTCTTTAAGTTGTTCTTCTGTATAATAAACCATATCACAAAGAACTCCAAATCTATCTCTAAGTGGCGAAGTAAGCATACCTATTCTAGTTGTTGCTCCAATTAAAGTGAATTGTGGCAAATCTAATCTTATAGACTTTGCTGCAGCACCTTTTCCTATTACAATATCTAAAGCATAATCTTCCATTGCAGGATAAAGAATTTCCTCAACACTTCTATTTAATCTGTGTATTTCATCAATAAATAAAACATCATTATCTTTTAAAGTAGTAAGTATTGCTGCCAAATCTCCTGCTCTCTCTATAGCTGGCCCAGAAGTTATTTTTAAATCTCCACCCATTTCTTTTGCAATAATATTTGCTAATGTTGTTTTACCAAGCCCTGGAGGCCCATATAAAAGAACATGATCTAGTGCCTCTTCTCGTCTTTTTGCCGCTGTAATAAAAATATTCAATCTTTCCTTAACTTTATCTTGGCCTATATATTCATTTATCCTTTGAGGTCTTAAACTTAATTCACTATTTCCATCTTCCAGCATCTCATCTGGAGTGATAATTCTTTCCAAAGCTATATCACCTCTATCCCATAAGTACTCTTAAACATTCCTTAATAATATTTTCAACACTTTCATGTTTGTTAACTTTCTTTAATGCACTTTCTGCTTCCTTTTCTGAATATCCAAGCGCTAAAAGTGCTCCTAATGCTTCTCCAACTGCATTATTATTAGCTGGTACTATATCCTCAAAGCCCTCTTGAATATTTACATCACTTACTACATCATCTTTCTTAATCTTATCTTTAAGTTCTAATATAATTCTTCCTGCAGTTTTCTTACCAATACCAGGTGCTCTACATAAATGTTTATCATCTTCCATCATAATAGCATATTTTAAATTATTAATTCTACTTATAGATAAAAGTGACAATGCAGCTTTAGCTCCTACCCCACTTATAGAAATAAGTAATTTAAACATTTCAAGCTCTTCTCTATCTTTAAACCCATAAAGGCCTATAAAATCTTCTCTTACTATTTGCTCTAAATAAAGTATCACATCTTCTGAAACTTTTGGTAATTCAGCCATTGTAGCTCCTGAAGTAAATATCTTATAACCTATACCATTGTTTTCTACAATAACATAATCCTTGTTAATGCCTATATATTTTCCCTTAATATATTCGTACAACTAACCTTCCCCCTCTTATGTCTTAACTTTGACAAAGACTTTATCCATAACACTAAACTTTTTTAGTATTTTTTAGTTATTTTAATATTTAAGTCTATCTTCTACTTTAACATTTAAATTAGTTTTTTTCAACAATAAAGAAATATCTGTTCTCTTAAAATCATAAAAAAACAAGAAAAGCAAAGTTTGAACTGCCCCCCGTCAAGTAGACAGGGTAAATAATAAAAAATTATGATGCTAAGGTATGACTCCTATATTCAAGTG
>NZ_JAJKGM010000061.1:0-11770 GCF_021412605.1 Clostridium celatum | reverse complement strand
AAGAATTGCTGGTTTACTTTAACTATATTCTGTTCAATTTTCAAAGACCATTTTCTGTGTCACCCTCAAGCGACTTCCTTATCTTATCATTTCTTGTTATTCATGTCAACAACTTTTTTTTAAAGTTTTTAACATCTTTTTAGAAATGTTTTATCGCTCTTAACTGCTGTATATCTTGCTTTAATCAAGTTTTACATTTTGTTACTTGCGACGTCATTTATCTTATCACTAATTATATATTATTCTAAAATAATATATTCTATTTTTATATATTTATATTCATATTTCTCTTATTTTCTATATATTTCTTAATAAATCTATTATTGATACGCGTGGATACGTTAATATGCTTATTATTGTATATTTTCAATTAAATATTACATTTAGCCCTCTAAATATTAAATTTAGACTATTAAAATATATAACCATAAATAAAAAGAGCTGTTTCAAAACAGCTCTTTTTAACATTAATTATATAAATTATATATAAATTAATTTATTATATTAAACAACTCTTTTTTTAGGAATAATTACTGGATTATCTTTTAATCCTTTTACCTCTTCATTATCATCTATTAAAGTACCCTTATCAGTAATAACATTATTCATATTTACATTATTCCCTATAACAGTATTTTGAAGAATAACACAATTCTCTATAACACTACCTTTTCCAATATAAACATTTCTTCCAATAACACAGTTCTTTACATTACCTTCAATATATGATCCATTTGCTATTATTGAATTAACTACATTACTTGTTTCTGTATATTGTGTAGGACAAGCATCTTTTGGTTTTGTGTATATAGGGAAATTACTATAAAATAACTCTTTATTCACTTTTTCATTTAAGAAATTCATATTTGCAGCAAAATAAGCATCAACAGAATTAATGCAAGCTAAGAATCCCTTAAATTCATAAGCTCCAACTTTTAATTTATTAATGTTTCCATTTATATATTGTTTTATTTTCTTATATTCTCCACTTCTTATACACTCATATATAATATCTGAGAATAAATCAGTTTTCATTATATACATTTCCATATTTATGTTAGCACTATTCTTAAGACCAACATTTTCTCCAACACCAATAACTCTAGAGTTTTCATCTAAGTTTAAAACTTGGCAATCAATAAAATCTTCTTCAACATGCTTTACATTTTTATATACTGTAGTAATATCATTTCCTTGTTCTATATGATATTTTAATACATTATTATAATCTATATTACAAATCATATATGAAGAACATATTAATACATATTCTTTTTTGCTGTGTTCAAAGTAATCTATATTATCTAGGAAATTATGAACATCGTCATGAACTGGATCAACATCTCCAAAATTGAATACTTTTAATCCATCCTTCTTGCGATGAATATCCCATGGCTTTCCATTTGTTAAATGATCCATTAATGATCTAGACTTATTTTTTGTAAATATGCCTATTCCCTCAATTCCTGAGTTTGTCATATTTGATAATATGAAATCTACTACTCTATATCTACCTGCTATAGGTAATGATGCTAATGGTCTACGTCTTGTCAACTCAATAGTCTTTTGCTCATTTTCATCTAAATTAATTATCCCAATACAATTATTCATCATTATTCTGTCTACCCCCCTATATTAATTAAGCTTCTAGTGATTCTAATACTGTTCCACTCTTAACATCTTCTTTTGATGCTATAACAGCTATATTTTCACCATCACCAATTTTACAATCTTTTCTTATTTTTGCCTCTCCACCAATAATAGCTTTTTCAATAACAACATTATCTCCAATCTTTGCATCAGTCATTATTACTGAATCTCTTATTATTGTATTCTTTCCTACATAAACTCCTTCAAATAGAACTGAGTTTTCAACAGTTCCATGAACTGTACAACCTTCAACAACTAATGAATTTTTTACATTAGCATCTTTACCAATATATTGTGCTGGTCTTACTGGACTAACTGAATATATTTTCCAATCATCTTCATAAAGATTTAATCCACTATCTCTACTTAATAAATCCATATTAGCTTCCCAAAGGCTGCTTATTGTTCCAACATCTTTCCAATATCCTTTAAATGGATATGCAACTAATCTTCTACCTTCATTTAACATTTTAGGAATTATGTTTTTACCAAAGTCATTGCTAGATTCTTTATCTTTTTCATCTTCCTTTAATGCTTGTCTTAAAGTTTTCCAGTTAAATATATATACTCCCATAGAAGCCATGTTACTCTTTGGATTTTGTGGTTTTTCTTCAAATTCATATATTGATAAATCCTCATTAGTATTCATTATTCCAAATCTACAAGCCTCTTCCATAGGAACTTCTATTACTGCAATAGTAGCTTCAGCATTCTTTTCCTTATGGAATTGTAACATTTTATCATAATCCATCTTATATATATGATCTCCTGATAAAATTAATACATATTCAGGATCATAATTATCAACAAACTCTATATTTTGATATATAGCATTTGCTGTCCCTTTATACCAATTTCCACCTTTTTCTTCTTGATAAGGCGGTAATATTCTAACTCCACCATCTCTTCTATCTAAATCCCATGGGCTACCTATTCCTATATGAGCATTAAGCTCTAAAGGTTTATATTGAGTAAGTACCCCAACTGAATATATTCCTGAATTAGAACAGTTACTTAAAGGGAAATCTATAATTCTGTATTTTCCCCCATATGGAACTGCTGGCTTTGCTAATTTTTTAGTTAACACCCCTAATCTAGATCCTTGACCACCTGCTAAAATCATAGCAACCATTTCTTTTTTTCTCACTATCCTCCACATCCCCTCTTGAATTTTATCTATATATTAATTTAAAACTATAGCGTGATTTACATTTTTTAATTTATGTTAAAATAGAGTACATACCCTATCAATTAATAATATTTTGTGATTTATTCTATCTATTTGTTTAAGCAATAGCACTTAATAAATTTAAAGTGCTATTACTTTCTACTAAACTAATTTTAATACTTTACATTCATGTGATTTTAATCTTATTTCTAGAATTTCATTATCATCTTCATAACATTCATTTTCAGATAATAAATCTATAAATTTTCCTTTTATTTTATTTAAAGAATATATCTCTTCTTTTTCTCCAATATTAACAACTACTATTATTTTTTCTTTATCTTTTTTTCTTTCATAACATAATATTGAATTATTTTTATCTATAAATTCGATTTCCCCAACCTTTAGAGCATTTTCACTGCATCTAATTTTAGTAATTTTTTTATAAAAATCTAATATATCTTTATTTTCTTTTCCCCATGGATATGCCTTTCTATTATCAGGATCTTTTCCTCCTGTTAATCCTGCTTCATCTCCATAGTATATTAATGGAACACCTGGTAAAGTCATTTGAATTGTTACAGCCATTATCAATAACTTTATATTATTATTTAATAATGTTAAAATTCTTTCTGTATCATGATTTCCAAGTATATTCATTGTTGAATAAAAAATTTCCTTTGGATAGTTCTCCTCAAGTGACATATATTTTTTTACAAAATATTTTGTATCTATTCGATTGTGAACTAAATCTAAAATTATCTGTCTAAGTGGATAATTAGTAACCGAATCTAATTCCCTTCCAAATAAGTATTCCCTTTTCCTGTTGTAACTTACTTTGTTGGATGCATCTTCCCAAACCTCTCCAACTAATACCCCTTCTTTTTTAACTGCCTTCAGTTTTTGCTTAAGTAGCTTAATAAATTCATCTGGTAATTCATCAGCCACATCTAATCTCCAGCCACTTGCTCCAAGTTTCAACCATTTCTCTATTACTGAATCTTTATCCCTAATAATATAGTCTAGATAACTTGGATTAAGTTCATCAACATTAGGCATATTATAAAATCCCCACCAAGATTCGAACACATTAGGATAATCATTAAATCTATACCAACTATAATACGGTGATTGTAAAGATTGATAAGCTCCTAAAGAATCATAGTTCCCAAATTTATTAAAATATATACTGTCCGCTCCTGTATGACTAAAAACCCCATCTAATATGATTCTTATTCCTAACTTCTCTGCCTCTTCACATAATTCACTAAATATTTTTTCATCACCAAACATAGTATCTATCTTCTTGTAATCCCCAGTATCATATTTATGGCAGCTTGGAGATTCGAATATAGGATTAAAATATATTGTACTCACACCTAATGATTTTATATATTTTAGCTTTTTCTTAACCCCCAATAAATTTCCACCATAAAAATCCCACCTAGCTATATTCCCAGAACTATCTTTTATATACATAGGATTATCACTCCAATTTCCGTATATAAAAGTATTACGTTTTGGGTTTAGTACTTTTCCATCATCATTTCCATTAAAAAATCTATCAACAAATATCTGATATATTATTCCTTCTTTATACCATTCAGGAACATCTTGATTTTGATATATAGTTATTTGATAGCTAATAGGCTCATTGTAATATACTTGTCCTACCCCTCCTAATGACTCAATATTATTACCATAAATAACATTCCCATAATAATTTACCCTAAAGTAGTAATATATAAGTCCTATAGAATTAGTAGTATCTATATTAATCTCATAAACCCATTTATTTATATCATCTCTCCACCCTACTTCTCTCATTTGAATTTCTCTCTGATTGTTATAGAAGTTTATTAGATTGATATAAGCTGAACATCTTTTATTTGTCCATAATCTCAATGTTACTGTTGTTCCTACTGTTACAGCTCCAAATGGATTTCTAAATTCAGTATCGTGAGAATTATGGATAATTTGTATTTCTCCCAACTCCACATTCCCCCTATAGATTTTTATATATTACAGTTGATCCCCAAATACCTGTTGCGTATTCTTTAATAGTTCTATCAGATGAAAAAATTCCTGAATGTGCAATATTAATTCCACACATCTTTTGCCATTTATTTTTATCTATATATAATTGATTTACACGTTCTTGTGCTTTCAAATATGAATCAAAATCCTTTAATACAAAGAATTCATCATTATAAGTTAATAAATTTTCATATATAGATCTGAATCTATCAATATCACTGCAATACTTACCATTTATTAAATCATCAGTTACCCTCTGTAACCTTTTATCTTTGTTCCATATATCCCAAGCTGAATACCCACCATTTTTATGATAATTAAGTACCTCTTCTGCATTTAGCCCGAAAATAATTATATTATCTTCCCCAACTTCATCTTTAATTTCTATATTAGCACCATCCAATGTAGCAATTGTAATTGCACCATTCATCATAAACTTCATGTTTGATGTTCCTGAAGCTTCTTTTGTGGTAGTTGATATTTGTTCACTTAAATCAGTGGCTGGTATTATATCCTCAGCTAATGAAACATTATAATTTTCTAACATAACAACTTTTATTTTGTCATTTACTCGCTTATCATTATTTATAGTTTTAGCAACCCTACATATTAACTCTATTATATTTTTAGCTAGATAATATCCTGGTGCTGCTTTTCCTGCAAATATAAATGTTCTTGGAATTATATCTAAATTAGGATTTTCTAATAAATTGTTATATAACTCCATTATTCTTAGACAATTTAAAGTTTGTCTTTTATATGCATGAATTCTCTTTACTTGAACATCAAAAATAGAATTCGTATCTACAAGTATTCCATTTGACTTGTAAATTTCCTTAGCTAAATTTTCTTTATTATACTTTTTAATTTCACCTAATCTATTTATTACATTAGGATCATCTAAGTGGTTTTTAAAATTCTCTAAATCTGTTGGATGTTTTATAAAGCTATCTCCTATTGTCTCTTTTAGTAAACTAGTAAGTTTAGGATTACTCTTAAGCAACCATCGTCTATGTGTTATACCATTAGTTTTATTATTAAATTTTGATGGATATAAATAGTAAAAATCAGACATTTCCCTCTTCTTTAATATTTCAGTATGGAGTTTTGCAACACCATTAACACTATGGCTCCCAACTATAGCTAAGTTAGCCATTTTAACATATCCATCAGATATTATAGCCATTCTTGCAATCTTATCCCATTGACCTACATATTTATTCCATAACTCTTCACAATATCTTCTATTTATTTCTTCTACAATCATATAAATTCTTGGAAGTAAATTTTTAAACATATCTACAGGCCACTTTTCTAAAGCTTCTGCTAATATTGTATGATTTGTATAAGATATAGTATTTTGTGTTATTCTCCATGCAGTCTCCCATGAAAGTCCCTCTTCATCAAGCAATATTCTCATTAATTCAGGAATTGCTAATGTTGGATGAGTATCATTAATATGAATGGCTATCTTCTCATCAAATATAGCTATATTTCCATTATGCTTCTTAAAATGTCTAACAATACTCTGGATACCTGCTGATACAAAGAAATATTGTTGTTTCAATCTAAGCATTTTTCCTTCATAAAATGAATCTTCTGGATATAAAACTAACGATATAGCTTCTACAGAATTTTTATATGAAATTGCTTTTATAAAATCACCTCTACTGAATGATGAAAAATCAAATTCATTAGATACAGGTTCTGCACTCCACAATCTTAATGTATTTACTACTTCATTTTCATATCCAACTATAGGTGTATCGTATGGTACTGCTAAAACAGGTTCATAATTAACATGAGTGAATGTTAACTTTCCGTCTACCTCCCCAGAAATTACACTTCCTCCAAACTTAACTATTTCACATTTATCCTGTTTCTTTATTTCCCAAACATTTCCCTCCCTTAACCAATTATCTGATGCTTCCACTTGTTGAGAATCTACTATCTTTTGCTCAAAAAATCCATATTTATATCTAATCCCACAACCATGTCCAGGAATATTTAACGAAGCCATCGAATCTAAAAAGCAAGCTGCAAGTCTTCCTAATCCCCCATTACCTAACCCCTGATCATGTTCTAAGTTCTCAATTTCCTCTAAGTTAATCCCTAATTCACTTAAAGCTTCCTTACAAATATCCCTTATTCCAAGATTCAAAAGACAATCTCCTAATAATCTCCCTAATAAGAATTCCATTGAGAAATAGTATACTTGTTTCTCTCCTGTTTGATTGTATTTGTTATTAGTCTCCATCCATGTACTAATAACATAATCTCTTACCAAACTTCCTAATGCTTCGTATTTTTGCTGATTACTTCCTTCTTTTAATTCTTTCCCATGTAATTGAACGAATTTGTTGTTATAATCTCTTTTAAATGAATTCTTATCAATTGATAGCATACATCTACCTCCTAATAGCTTGTATCTATTTATGGCTATTAACAACTACTTCATATAATTTTTTATATTCATTAGCTGATTTTTCCCAACTGTTATCAGAATTCATAGCTTGGTCAATAATATTTTTCCAAGAATCTTTATCGTTATAAACTTCTATTGCATATTCTAGGATATTCATTAATTCATTTGAATTAAAATTCTTAAATCCAAAGCCATTTCCTACTTTTGTATATTCATTATATGGAATTATTGTATCTTTTAATCCACCAGTTTCTCTTACTACAGGAATTGCACCATATCTTAATGCTATAAGTTGTCCTAAACCACATGGTTCAAACAATGATGGCATTAAGAAAATATCTGATCCTGCATATATTTTATGAGCAAGGCAATCATCAAATTTTATATTTGCAGAAACTTTATCTGGATATCTATATTGTAAATTTTTAAATGTTTCCTCATACCAATAATCGCCTGTACCTAAAATTACAATTTGAACATCTTTTTGAAGTAATCTATCTATAATATTTACAATTAAATCGCATCCTTTTTGATGTGTTAATCTAGATATTAATCCAATAACAGGTGTATTTTCCTTTTGAGGTAAACCTAACTCTTGTTGTAATTGCAATTTATTCTCTAATTTTCCCTTTAAATTTTTACTATCGAAGTTTTTAAAAATAAATTTATCTTTTTTAGGATTAAATTCTACGTAATCTATACCATTTACTATACCTAACAACTGATCTCTTCTTTGATATAACAATCCTTCTAATCCTTCACCATATTGTTTTGTTTTAATTTCTTCAGCATAGCTCTTACTAACAGTTGTTATTTCATCACAATAATTTAAACCGCCCTTTAAAAAGCTTACACATCCATTTAATTCAACGCTACCATTTGTTAATGGCATGTAATCATATCCAAACAATTCCGGTAATATATTAGGTGCAAAACACCCTTTAAACAATAAATTATGAATTGAAAATACAGTCTTAATCTCCTTATAGAATACATCTTTTTTATATTCTAGATTAAGTAATACTGGTATCATTCCTGTTTGCCAATCATTGCAATTTATTAAATCTGGTTGCCAATCAATTTCTTTTATAAATTCAACAACGGCTCTATTATAAAAGGCAAATCTTTCACCATCATCATAGTAACCATATAAACCATCTCTATTAAAGTAGTATTCATTATCTATAAAGTAATAAATTACACCTTTATATTCATATTGAAATACACCACAATATTGATTTCTCCAACCTACAGGAACTGTAAACCATTTTACAAATTGTAAGTTCTGCTTTAACTCATCTTTAATATTTTTATACTTTGGTATAACTACTCTTATATCCAGTCCCATTTTTTTTAAGGATTGAGGTAAAGCACCCATTACATCCCCTAATCCACCAGTCTTAATAAATGGATGCGCTTCTGATGCTGCAAATAATACTTTCATCTATTCACACTCCCTATTTTAATTTATTAATATTTTCTAACTTTAGAGCAATAGCTGCCATTGGTGGAACTTTTATATTTATTGAATATGGTTGATTATTATAAGGTATTTCTTCTGCTACAATAACATTCTCTATAACTTGTCCAGATCCACCATATTCCTCTTTATCTGTATTAAATGTTTCTTTATAAATTCCTAGAGTAGGTACTCCAACTCTAAAATCATACCTAACTACTGGAGTATAATTACATATAAAAATTAAGAAATCATTTTCTTTCTTACCCCTTCTGATAAAAGAAAATATACTCTCATCTGCATTATTAGCATCAATCCATTCATAACCATCAATATCATAATCTTTTTCCCATAAAGATTTATTTTCTTTATAAAAATTATTTATATCTTTGAAGAATTTATGGTTCTTAGTGTGAATACTATCATTCTCTATTAAATTCCATTCCAATTCCTCATATTCTCTCCACTCAATAAATTCTCCTAATTCACTTCCCATAAAAATTAACTTTTTACCTGGATGTGCAATCATATGAGCTATATATAATCTTAGTCCAGCAAATTTATTCCACTGATCTCCCCACATTTTATTTAAAAGAGAACCTTTTCCATGAACAACTTCATCATGTGATATTGGTAAAATGAAGTTTTCTGAATAATTGTATGCCATAGAGAACGTAATTTTATTGTGATTATATTTTCTGAAAACAGGGTCATCTTTAATGTATTTTAATGTGTCATGCATCCATCCCATATTCCATTTAAAGTTAAAGCCCAAGCCTCCATATTCAATTGGTTTAGATATTTTAGGCCATGCTGTAGATTCTTCAGCAATTGTCATTACTGTAGGATATTCTTCATGAATTGCTTTATTATAAGTTTTAATAAACTCAATTGCCTCTAAATTTCCATCGCCCCCATATTTATTAGGAATCCATTCACCGTTATTTCTTCCATAACTTAAATAAAGCATATTAGATACTGCATCATTTCTAATTCCATCTATATGAAACTCCTTTATCCAATAGAATAAGTTAGATATAAGAAAACTGTTTACCTCTGCCTTTCCTAAATCGAAATTATATGTTCCCCAACCTTTATTATCTCTTTTCCATTCTTCTTCATATTCATATGTTGGAGTTCCATCAAACATGTATAATCCATGTGCATCTTTACAAAAATGACTTGGTACCCAATCAAGTATTACTCCAATTCCGGCTTTATGCAATTCATCAATTAAATATTTTAAATCATTAATATCTCCATGCCTGCTAGTAACTGAATAATACCCTACAGCTTGATATCCCCATGAAGCATCTAATGGATGTTCTATTATTGGTAATATTTCAACATGTGTATATCCCATTTCTGATACATATTTAGGTAATTCATCAGCTATCTCTCTATATGTCATAAATTCATTGTTTTTTCTCTTCCAAGAACCTAAATGAACTTCATATATATTTATAGGACTTTCATACATATTAAATCTTTTTCTTTTCATCATCCAGCTTCTATCGTTCCATTTATATTTTGTATTGTCCGCAACTATAGATGCTGTATTTGGTCTAACTTCTGATTTAAATGCATATGGATCAGCCTTATAATTAAATTTTCCACTTGTAGTTTCTATAACATACTTATATTTTTCTCCAGCTGTTATATTAGGAACAAATATACTCCACAATCCCTCTTTTGATATTTTTTCCATCTTGTATTCTTGTTCAATTTTAAAATTACAAAAATCTCCTGTTATATATACATTTTTAGCTTTAGGCGCCCAAGTTGTAAATCTTACACCTTTTTTTCGTTTCTCATATACTAAATGTGCGCCCATAAATTTATATGCTTCATAATGTTTTCCTTCATGAAATAAATAAATGTTCATATCACTTACTTCACACTTAGTTTTAGTTTTTGCTGATTTTTTTCTAGCATTCTCTTCTATATTTTTATCATTATCTATACTTTTTTCTATATTTAGACTATCTATATTATTTGAATCTAATTTCTTATTCTTAATATCTGTTATTGTATTTGAATTTATTGAATTAACATCATTAATTGTTTTTTTACGGCTATTTTTCTTTACTGCAGTTCCTATGTTCCTCACCATATTATCCCTCCTACCATAGTATATTTTGCAAAACATTACTATTTAAAGTAATTTTATCTATTCTATTTTATAATTCTATCATTTACTTTTTACATACTTCAACTTCTTTTAAGCGACATATAATACGATAAAATTTATAGTATACTTTTACATTGCTTCTATTTTTGTTGTTTTAAGTTGTTTTTTAATATTTTACTTTGTTTTCTTGTCACTTTTTGACGATATTTTTATACATATATGCTTTAAATGAATACTATTTATTATTAATAATCACATATACATATACACTATAATTTATGTTTATTATCATATTATTATTAAATTAAATAAAATTTATAATAAATAAAAAAAAGAAAAATATAAAAATTGTAATGCTTGAATCTATCATTAGTTAAACGCTTTCTTTTTCCAATAATTAGAATTTATTAAAGCTAATTTCTAGTATTTTAAAGCACAAAAAAACACTTAAATTAAACTAATCTAAGTGTTCTTTCTTGCCTAATAACATTCATTTAGATAAATTTTTACATGGAAATTTAATTTTATATTGATTTCCAAAGTAAAGCATATATCTCTTTAAAGCATATATCTCTTTTATTTTCTCTCTAGCTAACATCATAAGATAATTTATAATACAAAAATACTTAGATTAATTTCTAAGCAATTTTTATCCTACTTGACGACATTCGTTGTGATAATTTTTAATACTTAATATTCTACTAAATCCTCTAGTAAAAGAACAACATATTTTTACTTCCAGTATAAAAGTAGAACGTTAATTATCTTTAAAATTATAATTTTACATAACAAAAAAGCACCTAGCTTTATACTAAGTGCTTTGTATTACCTGGCAACGTTCTACTCTCCCACACGGTCACCCATGCAGTACCATTGACGCTGTAGAGCTTAACTTTCCTG
>NZ_JAJKGM010000060.1:0-11848 GCF_021412605.1 Clostridium celatum | reverse complement strand
CGCCGTGTACCAGACCGGTACGCACGGTGGTGTGAGAGGACGGAAAATAAAATAATTATTTTCCTCCTACTCGATTAGTCTATTTTTATATTTAAAATTAATTATTAGTCTTAAATATAATTAATCTACATAAAATATATAAGCAATCTAAAACTTTAGGGGGAAGAGTTAGTGGTAAATAATAAAAAATCACCTATTTTTAATATATTGATTTTATTTTGTAGTTTACTTTCTATATATTTTGTAATCGTAATATACTTTTCTAATCACTTTTTTGTTGGAACATCTTTAAATAATATAAATCTCTCATGTAAAACAATTAAAGAAGCTAATGTGATTTTAAATAAATTTGCTAATAATTATACCATTGAATTGAAAGAAAGAGGCGGGTTAATAGAAAATATTTCGGGAAGTGATATTAATTTTAAATATAACTCTAAAGAAAAACTTCAAGAAATAAAAAATAATCAAAATCCTTATTTATGGCCATTGTTGTTTTTTCAAAATAATAAATATGTGAACAATGAAATATTTAGCTATGATAACTCCCTCTTCAATGAACAATTTGAAAAGTTAAACTGCTTTAAAGAAGAAAATATTATAGAGCCACAAAATGCAACATTAAAGTTTAATGGTAGTGAATACTATATAATTGATGAAGTCTACGGAAATAAAATTAATAAAGATTTTTTACATGCATATATTTTAAATTCTATATATATTGGAACAAAATCCTTAGTATTTGATGATATAAATTGCTATGAGGATCCCAAATTTATAGCTACCTCTGAAAAAGTATTAGATACTAAAGATACATTAAACAACTATGTTAATACAAGAATATACTATACATTTGATGATACTATTGAAATTCTAGATGGAAATACTATAAACACTTGGTTAGATATTGATGATAGTTTTAACATTATCTTTGACAATAATAAAATTGATGAATATTTGAAATCCTTAGGCGACAAATACAATACATATGGTAAAGCTAGAGAATTTAAAACTACTACTAAAAAAAATATAACTGTAATAGGCGGCAATTACGGTTGGAGAATAAACAGGTCAAAGGAACGAGAGGCTTTGATTAATGATATAAAAAACGGTGAAAATATAATAAAGGAACCTATTTATCTACAAAAAGCACTAGGTACAAGAGAAAATGATATAGGTAGCACTTATGTTGAAATTAATTTAACAAATCAATATTTATGGTTTTATAAAGATGGTGATATAGTCGCTCAAGGTGATATAGTCAGTGGTAATGAAAGTAGAGGTCTTTCAACACCAGTTGGAACTTACATTTTAAATTATAAGCAAAAAGATGCAACATTAAAAGGTGCTGGCTATAGTTCAAAAGTTAGCTATTGGATGCCATTTAATTCTAATATAGGCCTTCATGATGCTACTTGGAGAAATGATTTTGGTGGCAATATATATAAGAGTAATGGTAGCCATGGTTGCATTAACTTACCAGTATATCTTGCAAAAAAAATCTATGAAAATATAGAACCTGGAACACCTATTATATGTTATACTGAATAAATGATATTATTATTTAATAAGTATTATCTATTGATAATAAAATTTTTATATAGTATTATTTTATTAAAATAACAATTTATTTTTGGAGGAATACAAATGCTGAATATTGGATGTCACTTATCAACCACTAAAGGTTTTAAAAATATGGGGAAAGAAGCTTTATCTATAGGAGCAAATACTTTTCAATTTTTCACTCGTAACCCTAGAGGTGGTAAAGCAAAAGATATAAATGAAAATGATATAAATGAACTTTTAACTATTATGAAAGAAAATAACTTTGCTAAAATTTTAGCTCATGCACCTTATACATTAAATGGTTGCTCTGCTGATGAAAATACAAGAAAATTTGCAACAGAAATGATGGCAGATGATCTAGTAAGAATGGAATACTTACCTAATAATCTTTACAATTTCCATCCTGGAAGTCATGTTAAACAAGGTGTTGATGTTGGAATAAATTATATAGTAGAAATGTTAAATACTGTACTTAAACCTGAACAAACTACAACTGTTTTACTTGAAACTATGGCCGGTAAAGGTACAGAAATAGGAAGAAGCTTTGAAGAAATAGCTGAAATAATTAATAGAGTTGAATTAAAAGATCATTTAGGTGTATGTTTAGATACATGTCATGTTTATGATGCAGGATATGATATAGTAAATGATTTAGACAATGTATTAGAAGAGTTTGATAAAATTATAGGGTTAGATAGATTAAAAGCTATTCATTTAAATGACAGTAAAAATCCATTTAGTAGCCATAAAGATAGACATGAAAAAATTGGTGAAGGAAGCTTAGGACTTGATGGGATAAGTAAAATAATTAATCATCCAAAACTTAAACATTTACCATTTTTCTTAGAAACTCCAAATGAACTTGATGGATATAAAAACGAAATTGAGCTATTAAAAAAAGAGTATATAAATGATTAGATATTTTCACGACAAGCGAAAGCTTGTCTTTTTTTGTATATAAATAAAAGTTATATAAATAATAAAAAAGATTAAAATAGTATTATAAGCAATATAAATATAGTAAAAGCAATAAATATTTGAGGTGATTTTATGAATGAAAATATTATTAACGAAAGTAAAGCAATAAAAGTATTATTTCAGAAATTAATAAATGATAATTATAAACAAAAGGAATATAGAGATATCTACACTATAGATATACTTCCTAAAATAGTTAATAATACTATAAAGTATGAAGACTTTGAAGCTAACATATTAAAAAATAATAGTTATAATATTTTAAATAAATATGTATTAGCCTTAAGCAAACTATATCTTTATGATAATCATATATTCAAATTATCACAGGATGAAGGAGAAAATCTATCCTTTGAACCTTATGATAATGATATAAATAGATTTATAGATGATATTATATACAACTTATCTGTTAAAAATAAAAGGATGGATATTATATTCAACGAATTAAAAATTGGTTTAGAAATAAACTCTTGGTGTATAAAAATTATGGATTTTGGATGCAGCGATTTAAGATTTGTTATGGATATGTTTAAGTCTGAGGGATTGTTTATAAGAAGACCATATTTTTAAAATATAGCTATATTATTTGCATCTTAATAATAACAGAATATATTTATAAATTATATTTTTAATACTTTAATATGAGGTGAATCAATGAGTTACAAAGTTATTGGAAACAGTATTGATAGAGTTGATTCAGTTGCTAAAGTTACTGGAAAAGCAAAATATACAGATGATTTTTTTGAGAGAGAAATGCTTATAGGAAAGGTTCTTAGAAGTCCCTATGCTCACGCTATTATTAAAGATATATATATTGATGATGCGTTGAAGTTGCCTGGTGTGGAAGCAGTACTAACTTATAAAGATTTACCCAATATAAAATTTGCAACTGCAGGGCATCCGTATTCACTAGATCCAAATCATAAAGATGTTGAAGATAGATTAATACTTGCGGAAAAAGCTAGATTCGTTGGTGATGCAGTTGCAGCAGTAGTTGCAAAAGATGAAATAATTGCAAAAAAAGCATTAAAGTTATTAAGAGTTGATTATGATGTTTTACCTGCTGTATTTAATCCAGAAGATTCTATTAAAGAAGGTGCACCAATAATTCATAGTGAAAAAGAAGATAATATAATAGCCTCTTCTGTAATAAACATTGGTGATATTGAAAGTGAATTTAAAAAAGCTGAATATATTTTCGAAGGTGAGTATGAAACAAGTATAGTTCAACATTGCCAATTAGAAAATCAAAGTGCATATGCTTATGTAGATAGCAACGATAGAATAGTAATTGTAACATCAACTCAAATACCTCATATTGTAAGAAGAATAGTTGGGCAAGCTCTAAATATTCCTTGGGGAAAAATTAGGGTTATTAAGCCTTATGTTGGTGGTGGATTTAGAAATAAGCAAGATGTAATAATTGAGCCATTGACTGTAGCAATGACGTTAGCTGTAAATGGCAAACCAGTTAGGCTTTCTTTAAGTAGAGAAGAAGTATTTATAGATACTAGAACTAGACATGCAATGAAATATAATATTAAAACAGCAGTATCTAAAGAAGGAAAATTATTAGGAATATATATGAAAAATATAGTTAATAATGGTGCTTATGCCTCACATGGACATTCAATTGCAATGAGTGCTGCAAGTAAATTTAGACCATTATATAATTTTAATTCTATTAAAGTAGAACCTAAAACAATATATACTAATTTACCTACTGCAGGAGCAATGAGAGGATATGGAATCCCCCAAGTATGTTTTGCTTTAGAATCCCATATAGATGATATTGCTTTAAAGTTAAATATTGACCCAATAAAATTTAGAGAAGATAATTTTATTAATTTAGGATATATTGATCCATTAAATAATATTAAGGTAAGATCATTTGGCCTTATAAGCTGTATAGAAAAAGGTAAAAAATTAATAAAATGGGATGAGAAGAAAGAAGCATATAAAAAGTATTATGGAAATAAAAGAAGAGGGCTAGGTATGGCTTGTTTTAGCTATTTCTCTGGTACATATCCTGTATCACTTGAATTAGCAGGAGCAAGAATTGTTATGAATCAAGATGGATCTATTCAACTCCAAGTAGGAGCAACTGAAATTGGACAAGGTAGTGATACTATTTTTTCACAAATGGCAGCTGAAGTTTTAGGTATAAATATAAAAGATGTTCATATTATAAGTACTCAAGATACTGATATAACTCCATTTGATACAGGTGCCTATGCATCAAGACAAAGCTTTATTACAGGTGCAGCAGTTAAGAAAGCAGCACTTGAAGTTAAGGAAAAAGTTCTTATTTTAGCAAGTAAAAAATGTGGATTAAATATTTCAGAATTAGATATAAATAATGGCGAAATTATTGAAAAGAAGCTAGGAAATGTTATATGCCCATTAGCAAAAATAGCTCTTGAATCTTATTATGATAGAGAAAATGCCGCTCCTATAACAAGTGATATATCTGAAAATATAAAAATTAATGCAGTAGCATATGGAGTTACCTTTGCAGAGATAGAAGTTGATATTGAAACAGGTAAAATTGAAATTTTAGAAATATATAATATTCATGATTCTGGAAAAATACTTAATCATAAAATAGCAGAAGGACAAGTTCAAGGTGGAGTAAGTATGGGACTTGGATATGCATTATCAGAAGAACTGTTATTTAATAAGGACACTGGAGAACCATTAAATAATAACTTACTTGATTATAAAATTCAAACTATTTTAGATACCCCTATTATCGGTGTTGATTTTGTAGAATTAGAGGATCCTGCAGGTAGCTTTGGTCAAAAATCACTTGGAGAAAATCCAACAATTTCTCCAGCACCAGCTATAAGAAATGCTGTTTTAGATGCAACTGGTATAGCATTTAATAAACTTCCTATGAATCCACAACGTGTTTTTGAAAAATTTAAAGAAACCGGATTAATATAAAGGGGGAGTTTTATGTTTGATATAAATAAAATTAAGGAACCAGAATCATTAAATGAAGCACTAATAGAATTAAATAATAACCCTGATTTTAAAATAATATGTGGCGGAACAGATGTCCTTATTAAACTACATCACGGAAAAATTTCTAATATAAATTTATTAAGTATAAAGAAAATAAATCAATTAAGAGGAATTAACATATTAGACGATAAAACAATATCAATAGGTGCAGCAACAACTTTTTCAGATATTTTTAGAAATAAAATTATTAATGACTATATTCCAATATTAAGTGAAGCTGCTGTATCTATGGGTGGCCCTCAAATAAGAAATGTTGCTACCTTAGGAGGAAATATATGTAATGGAGCTGTCTCAGCTGATAGTGCACCAGCCTTATTGGTTCTTAATGCTAAAATAAAGATTAAAAGTTTAACTTCAGAGCGTGTAATTAAAATCAGTGATTTTTATGAGGGTCCTGGAAAAGTAAATATTAAAAACAATGAACTTTTAACCGAAATTTTAATTGAAAAAAATGATTATCTAAATAAGATTGGCAAATATATAAAATTTTCTAATAGAAAAGCATTGGATATATCACTACTAGGAGTAGCAGTTTTATATGAAAGAAATGAAAGAGTATTTAAAGATTTAAGAATAGCACTTGGAGTGGCAGCACCTACACCAATAAGATGTAAAAATGCAGAGAGTTACGCTATAGGTCAAATAGTTTGTGATGAGACAGTTAATAAAATTGCACAACTAGCTATGACTGATGCAAATCCAAGAAATTCTTGGAGAGGATCAAAGGATTATAGATTACATTTAATTAATATCTTAGTAAAGAGAATATTAAATTCTACTGTTATAAGGAGTGAAATAAAGTAAAAAATGAATTCTTCTAAAATGGAAAAAATTAATATAACAGTAAATGATACTGAATATAATTTAGAAGTTGATATTAGGGAATCACTTTTAGATGTATTAAGAAATAGATTATTTTTAACAGGTGTAAAAAGAGGTTGTTCTGTTGGAGAATGTGGTGCTTGTACAGTATTAGTAGATGGACTTCCAATAGATTCTTGTATTTACTTAGCTATTTGGGCTGATAAAAAGAAGATATTAACTATAGAGGGTGTTTCTAAAAATGGAGAGTTAAGTAAAGTACAAAGAGCTTATATAGAAGAGGGGGCTATCCAATGCGGATTTTGTACGCCTGGACTTGTGTTAACAACAACTTATTTAGTTAATAGCAACAAAAAATATAGTGATGAAGAAATAAAAAGAGAATTATCAGGACATTTATGTAGATGTACAGGATACCAAAAAATTTTTAAAGCAACTAAAAAAGCTTTAACGGAAAAATAATTTAACAATTAACAGAAAGGAGATATAAATTTGAAGAACATCTATGGAATAAAAGGTAATATAATATTTTCACCCTCATTTGGTAAATTAGAGATATTAAGTAATGGAACTATTATAGTAGAAGATGGAATAGTGAATGGAGTCTATAAAGAACTACCTATAAAATATAAGGATATTTCTGTAACTGATTATAAAAACAAATTAATAATACCTGGTTTTATAGACTTACATTTACATGCACCTCAATTTCCTAATATGGGTATAGGATTAGATAAAGAGTTAATGCCATGGTTAAATAAATATACTTTCCCTGAAGAAGAAAAATATAGTGATATAAAATATTCAGAAAAAATATATAAACTTTTAATAAAAGAATTATGGAAATTAGGTACAACAAGATGTTGTATATTTAATAGCATTCATAAGGAAAGTACTAAGTTACTTTTAGATTTATTTAATAAATCTGGATTAGCTGCATATATTGGAAAGGTAAATATGGATAGAGAATGTCCAGATATATTAAAAGAAGATACAAATAACTCTTTATTAGAAACAATTGAAATTATAGAGGAATATAAGAATAAATATGCTTTAGTAAAGCCTATAATAACACCTAGATTTGTACCAAGTTGTAGCTTTCAACTATTAGAAGGCTTAGGAAATATAGCTAATAAGTATGATATACCAGTTCAATCTCATTTATGCGAAAATTTAGATGAAATAACTTTTGTTAAGAAATTACATCCAAATTTCAAAAATTATGCTGATGTATATGATAATGCTAAGTTATTTAGAACTAATAAATCTATCATGGCTCATTGTATATTAGTTAATGAAGATGAAATTAAATTGCTAAAAAATAAAAATGTTTTTGTAGCACATTGTCCAATATCTAATTTAAATTTATCTAGTGGCATAGCACCAATTAGACAATTAATAAACAATGGAATACAAGTAGGATTAGGATCAGATATATCTGCTGGTCACACATTATATATTCCTGACGTTATCAAATATTCAGCACAAGTATCTAATTTAAGATGGCTTAATAGTAATGGAACTGATGAAAAATTAACAACAAATGAATTGTTTTATTTAGCAACTAAAGGCGGCGGTAAATTTTTTGGTAATGTTGGTAGCTTTGAAAAAGGTTATGAATTTGATGCATTAATTATAGATGATAGTGATTTATTAATTAAAAATAATTTGACATTGGAAGAAAGATTGCAAAAGTTTATATATATAGGAAACTCTAATAATATTATAGAAAGATATGTAGCTGGAAAAATTGTTAATGAACCTAATTTTTAAATAAATAATAAAAAGTAGAACATTACTATATATTCTACTTTATAGTAGGTGAAGTTTAATGCAAATATTACAACCTAACACTTTAAATGAAGCAAAGATGTTATTAGCTAATGGTAATTTGAAAATATTGGCTGGAGGAACGGATTTAATCATTAATATTAGAAAAAATAATATAAGTACAGAAATGTTGCTAGATATAAGTAAAATTAGAGAGTTATTTAAGATAAAAGAAGAAAGAGAATATATTTTAGTTGGTCCAATGACTACATTTTCTGAAATTGAAGAAAATCAATTAATTAAGAAATATTTTAATTGTTTATATGAATGCAGTAAACATATGGGTTCACCTCAAATTAGAAATATGGCAACTCTAGGTGGAAATATTATTAATGCTGCATCCGCAGCAGATTCTATTCCTTGTTTAATGTCTTTAGACAGCGAGCTAGTATTGGAGTCTATTAATAGAATAAGAAAAATTAAAATTGAAGATTATTTTAATAATTATAATATTGAACATATAAAAGAGGATGAAATTTTAACAAACATTATAATACCAAAGAATAATTTTATAAGTGGATATTACAAACTTGGTAAAAGAAATTCATTAGCTATATCAAGGATAAGTGCAGCTGTAAGCTTGTCAATAACTGATTTAAAAATTAATAAAATTAATTTATTTATTGGAGCAGCTGGAAGATTCCCTTTTAAAGTTAATGAAATTGAAAATTTAGTTTTAAATAAAGATCAAGATGCATTGTTTCAAGAAAAAATTTTAAGTATTTTAGAAGACTCAGTATATAGTAGTATAAGTGGACGAAGGACTGTTAATTTTAAGAAAGAAGCCGTTAAAGGTATTTATAAACAGGCTTTATATAATGCATTAAAGATAGAAGGTGTTTAATATTAAAGTTTCTATTAATGTAAATGGAATAAATTATTGTAGAGAAATTGATCCAACAGTAAGATTAATTGACTTCTTAAGAGATGAATTAAAGTTAAAAGGTACTAAAGAAGGATGTGGAGAAGGAGAATGTGGTGCATGTACAGTTATTGTTAATGGTAAAACTATCAATTCCTGTTTAATGTTAGCCTCTTCAGTAAATGGAAAAAATGTAATAACAATTGAAGGAGTATCATATAAAGGTAAGCTCCATCCAATACAAGAAGCTTTTATGGAAGTAGGGGCTGTTCAATGTGGTTACTGTACTCCTGGAATGATATTAAGTGCAAAAGCACTTTTAGATAAAAATCCAAATGCAAATGAAGAAGAAATCAAAGTTGCGTTATCAGGAAATTTATGTAGATGTACAGGATACAAAAAAATAATACAAGCTATACTACTAGCTGAAAGTAAATTAAATAATAAATAGTTCTAATACTTTTGGAGGTGAAAAATTGGTTGGTGAAAGTGTAATAAGACCAGATGCATATGAAAAAGTATTAGGTACAGCATCATTTCCAGATGATTTAGAATTTCAAAATATGCTTTATGCAGGAGTTAAAAGAAGTTCTATTGCTTATGGAAGAGTTAAATCAATAAATATATCGGAAGTTAAGAAGTTAGATGGTGTAATTGATGTTATTGATTATAAAGGTATACCTGGAGAAATTAATCATGGAGTAGTATTTAAAGATATTCCCATTTTAGTTAAAGATACAATAAAAAGAATTGGTGATTGTATAGTATTAATTATAGCAAAAGATAAAACAAGTTTAAAAATAGCTTTAGAAAAAGTTAATATAGAGTATGAGGAATATAAAGGTATATTTACAATAGAAGATGCATTAAAAAGTGATGCTCCTATTTTAGGAAATGGAAATAATATTTTGTATGACATAACAATAAAAAAAGGAAATATTGAAGAGGGATTTAAAAATTCTAAATTTATAACAGTTAACACTTATTATACACAAATGACTGACCATGCTTTTATGCAACCAGAAGTAGCTATCGCGAATTATAAAAATAATAATACATTAGATTTGTATGTTGCAACACAATATCCACACTATGATAGAGAAGAAGTTGCTAGATGTCTTAATCTTAAAGAGGAGCAAGTAAATATTATTAATATGACTATTGGAGGGGCCTTTGGTGGAAGAGAAGATATAAATCCACAATGTCATGCTGCTATTGCCTCATATATAACTAAGAAGCCAGTTAAGATAATTTACTCTAGAGAAGAATCTACCATATCCCATAGTAAGAGACATCCTATGAAAATGTATTATAAAACATCTGTTAATAGTAATGGAAAGTTATCTGCAGTAAAAGCTAGAATATATGCTGATACTGGTGCTTATGCATCTTGGGGAATTAATGTTGTAAGAAAGGCAGCAGTACATGCTACAGGTCCCTATGAAATACCTAATGTTGATATAAAAGCATATGCTATTTATACTAATAATCCATTCTGTGGTGCAATGAGGGGATTTGGAGCTGCACAAGTTCCAATAGCTTATGAGTCTCAAATGGACATTTTAGCAGAAAAGCTTAATATTCATCCTCTTAAATTTAGAAATATAAATGCTTTTAATTGTGGAAGCTACACTGCAACTGGCCAAAAATTAGAAGGAAATATTGTCATTAAAAAATGCATAGAAAAATTAGCTTCTATTGATAGGGTTGATTTGTAAGGAGTAATTAAAATGAAAAAGAAAGGTATTGGATATGCTTCAATTTTTTATGGCACTGGTTATGGTAATGGATTTCCAGATGAATCAAGAGCAAGTGCAAAAATAGAAAATAACGGAACCATTAATATATATGTTGAAGTATCTGACGTAGGATCTGGTGGCAAGAGTATAATGTGGCAAATTGCTACTAAAACATTAAATATAGATAAAAATTTAGTTAATATAATCAATACCGATACAAGTATTCTGAAAGATTCTGGTACAGCTGCAGCTAGCAGACAAACTTATAATACTGGTAATGCAGTTCTAAATGCTTGTTCTAAATTAAGAAATAATATTAATAAAGTTATTAATAAAAGTGAAAAATTAACTTCATCAGATATGATAAAAAAAATACTTCAACATATGATAAAAAATAATATTTCAACATATGAAGATGGTTATTTTAAAGCAACTACATCAAAGATTCATAATGAAGATGGTCAAGGCAATCCTTATTGGCCATATACATTTGGAGCACAAAGAGCTACTGTTATAGTAGATACTGAAACTGGTAAGATAGATGTACTAGAAATTGTAGCAATCAATGATGCAGGAAAAATTATTAATCCTACTTTGGCAGAAGGTCAAGTAGAAGGTGGATGCTTAATGGGTATTGGATATGCTCTTATGGAAGAAATTGATTTAAATAAAGGAAAAATTAAAAATACAAATTTCTCTAATTATATTATCCCTACATCTATGGATATGCCAAATATACAATCATATTTTGTTGAGGAAAATGAATATACTGGTCCTTTTGGTGCAAAGGGATTAGGTGAACCAGTAATGTTACCAACAGCTCCAGCTATTTTAAATGCAATTTATGATGCTATTGGAATTAGATTTTATGAACTACCAGTAACTTGTGAAAAAGTATTAGCAGCTTTAAAATATAAAAAAATGATTTAGTTATAAACTAAATCGGGAGAGTAGATAGATTTGTGTAAAAAACAAATCTATCTACTCTTTTTTGTATGATTAGTTGGTAGATTTGGAATAA
>NZ_JAJKGM010000005.1:0-154684 GCF_021412605.1 Clostridium celatum | reverse complement strand
TAAACTTATATAATTTTCAAAGAGCGAGCAATTCTATGAAAAATCAAGCTATTTTTTCATATCAGCTTAACAGATTCATATAATTTAAATTTACCCTTAAAACCACTGTAAATATTTACACGGTTCAATATCTATACCAATTCTCTGTTTATATTTTTTCTCCTTTATTTATTTTTATATTTACATTTTTTCTATTTTTTGTAATATTTTAGTAATACTTTCTTAAAAATCACTTCATATTTTTATCACTTTTATCTCTAATATTTTTTGTAAATTTATTTATTTAGGAACAAAATTAAAAAATAATCAAAAAAATTCTTTAATTTTTGAATTAAACTTATGTTAAGACACGTTAATTATTATTATGTATATATTAGTATTTATTAACTATTACTAATTAACGTTAAACTTTTACATTGCATATTATAAAAGCACACAATAAGAAATTTTAATCTTACTGTGTGCTTTTCATTTGAAAAACTTTCAAAAATAATTAGCAAATTATAGTTTTAAGCCATATCTATTCTAGCATTAATTTATATTATATAGATTCTATTTCATCAATTGATAATCCAGTAAGCTTAGCTATACTTTCTATATCTAAACCACTTTTTTTCATATTTCTAACTATTTCAATTTTTCCTTCCTTTATTCCTTCTTCTCTACCTTTTTTCTCTGCTGCATTTAATTCGCTTATCTTATCTCTCAAAGAGTTAGCTCTCATATCATAAAGCTCTCTTTGTTTCTTATCATTACTCATTCTTATAAGTTCATCCTTAGCTTGTCGTATCTCATCTATACTCAGTTCTAAATCTCTAACTATTTCACTTTCAGGATCCTTTAAAAACTCTGTCCAAGCAACAAGCATATCCTTTTCATCACTTGAATTTTCAAGCTTTGGAATCTCTATAAAATGAACTTCCATGACATCTGTTAATTCTTCATTAGTTTCAATTTCTTTAAATCTATATCCAGTATGAAATTTATCAGTTTTAAGATATTTAAAATTAATAATAAACCTTTACTCATATTTCACCTCAATATAATTATTTCTATAAATATATTATATATCCTAAATGAGCACTTATAAACAAAAACTGCGTAGATTTATAATCTACGCAATCACTTGTATAATCACTTTATTCTTTCTAAAATTAAAAATTTACTACTAACTTATATTATTTCATTAAAATTTTTCTACCAAAAATCATACTAACACAACCCATTATTACAACCATCATTGAAGATATTGGTGAACCTGTATTAGGAAGCTTTCCGTTATTAGTATTAGTATTGCTACTGTTATTATTACTACTATTACTGTTGCTGTTATTGTTATTACTACTATTATTGTTATTTTCAGTTGATGGTTTGTTTACTGTATTATCATTATTATCTTCATCTACTGGAGGGTTTATTGTATCATTATTATCTCCATCATTATCCCCATCATTGTCACTGTTATTATCATCATTCTTTACTTCTTTACTTTGAGCAAATAACCATTCCTTAACACCTTCAGTATTTGCCATAACTATATTTGTTGCATGAGTATTAGCTCCTGCTCCAAATTCAATCATTTCTTCATCTGATAATTCAGTGTATTTAAGTTTAGTATTTCCTACTTCTAATAACTTGTTATATCTATCTTTTGAACCTGATACTAAGTTTATTGGGTCATTTGTTGCATGGAAGAACCATACTGGTAAATCCTTTAATGCAGCTAAATCATCTAATTCTGCTTGTTCTGAAATTATTCTTGGTGCCATTGTTATTGCTGCTGCAAACATATCTGGAGCTTTACGTAATAAATTCCAAGCACCTTGTCCACCCATTGAATGTCCAGTTAAGTATACTCTGTTTGGATCTACTTTTCCTTCTTCAATTAATTGTTCTAATACAGATATTATGTTTTCTAATTCATTATCAGTCCATCTTACTGCTGTTACTGATTCATCACTTTGTGGTGCAAAAACATAACATGGATTTTCTTTTTGACTTTCATCTTCAGCAAACATTGTTGCATTTCTTGCAGAACGTAATTGAAGACCATTATCTCCTCTACCATGCATCCATATTACAACTGGAAGTGCTTCATCAGAATTAGGTGAAAATAACTTATAAGTTAATCCATTGTATTCTTTTGTTTCAAACTTATCAGCTACTGGTGATACAATTTTAGTAATATCAGAATAAGTAAATGAAAGCTCTTCATTACTCTTGCATGTTACTTTTAATTCATCTCCCATTGATCCATCACTTTTTATAGTTAAGAATTCATCTACACTTAAAACTAATGTATTTCCTTCAACCTTTATATCATTAACTTTAATATCTCCAATATTTCCAAAGTGATCTACAACTGCATTTTCAATAACGAAATCTTCTGCTTTAATTCCAGTTAAATCTACATCATCTTCTACTACAACTTCAAGACTTCCTACTGTTTCACCTAAGTCTTTTACTGTAGCGTTTACTGTTATATTTAATATTTTATTTTCCTTATTGCTATCTACTGTTATAGCATTTTCATCTAAAGGTTCAGCTTCAGTTTTTAAATTTAAATCTTCTGTATTTTCACTTGCAGTAATCATTTCATTTATATCTGCATATGCAATTATTCCTGAAGTCACTGATAATGTCATAGTTGCTAATAATGCCATAGTCATTGCTTTTATTTTTGCTTTTTTCATTAATTTTATCCCCCTCATACATAAGGCAAACTTTAAAATCATTATTTAAAGCTTGCCATTTTTTAAATTTATATATTATTCAACTGTTATAATTACACGTTGATAATGTTTTAAATTAAACTTTCCATTATCAATAGCTTCAACAATAATATGAATTGTATCTCCTGATTTTGCATCTTCTGGAACCTTAAATTCTACTGTACTAGTTTCAGCTCCCTTTAATTCAACATTATCTACAACTTCTCCATCAGCTAGCTCTCTATTGATACTGAATAAAAGACCCATATTCATTTCTTCAACTACATCATTTTTCTCTACCTTAGACTCTTCATAAGTATCTGCTTCTGCATAATGCCACCATTTAAATGAAACTTCATCATTGTCTGGATCTTCTGCTGTAGCATTTAAAACTATTGTTTCTCCAGCTTTTGCAGTTAAATCTATTCCTTCTTTAACTGATACCTTTGGAGCATGGTTTGCATCTTCATATTTTGATGCTATACACCAATCTGCTCTTGCAGCAAAATCATTTTGTATATCATCAAACCATCTCATTAATGAATATTCAGCTTCATATCTACCTGTATAAGGATCAAAATCTAGAACAGTGTTTTTCCATAAAGTATCACTAACTACTCCAAATCTTCCTCCCCATCCACCGTAAGTAGGGTCTTCTAAGCTTCTAAGTCCATTATCTATTAAATATAGGAATGATGGAGAATCACCTTCTGATATAAAGTCATAGCGATTATATTCCTTGTTATTTTCAAGGTAAGCATCAATTCCTCTTTGCTCTTCTTCTAATTCTCCTTCAATATAATTTCCATCACCCATTAATGCATATCTTTCAAGTAACGCACCATGTCCAGATTTTATATTTTCATATTGCCATTCACCTTGTAATAAATTATTTACTTCCTTTGGATTGAATTGCCATGCATATGCAAAACGCCAGAAGTTACTTGAATCATTAATAATTCTTATGTTTGGCCAATTTTTTGCTATATACTCGCTATAGCTATCGTCTTGGTCTAAGATAATATAAATTACAACGTTATCGTATACCTTTTGTTGGATTTCTTCCCACTGATCTGTATCTTTATATTCTTCTTCAATAGATTTTAATGCTCTAGCTGTAGTATTAGTTCCACCCCAAGTTTGTACATATAATGGACTATCACTATCTTGTAGGAAAAGTTCCTTTAGGAATTCAGATCCTTCAGTTACCTCTTCCATTTCACCAACATTACTAATATTTCCTATCTTACTTATACTTTTTAAGTATTCTGGCTCTGGATAACCTTCAGCATGAACACTTAAATTTGGATAAACCTCTCCATAAGCATCTATAAATTCATCTAACCACTCTGTTCCTGTCCATCTAAATGGTTCAATTCCTTTTTCTTCATCACCTGCATAATGGTAAACAGAACTAGTTAAAACTATTCCTTCTAAGTCAACCTCATTTGCATAAAGCATAAAACGAATTACAGAGTTCATATCATCAACTTCACCATCTGTTGTAATTACAGTTCTAGCTTTATTGCTTTTATTTGTATTAACATCTTGCTCTATTGCAACATTTTTATTATCTTCTACTTTTTCGTTACTTTCACATCCAACTAAAGCTCCAACACCTACTGTTAGTGCAAGTAACATTGATAAATATCTTCTTTTCATAATTCCCCCCGAACTCACCATAATTTTAGTTATTTAAATTTGTTAAATATATTAAAAATTAAAGCTCTTCTCCATTTGATGCAATAACCTTCTTATACCAGTCAAAACTCTTCTTCTTTCTTCTTTCTAGAGTTCCTTTTCCTTCGTTATCCTTATCAACATAAATGAAACCATATCTCTTTTCCATTTCACCAGTTGAAGCTGATACTAAATCAATACATCCCCATGGAGTATATCCTATTAATTCAACTCCATCTTTTATAGCTTCTTTCATTTCATTTATATGAGTTCTTAAATAATCAATACGATAATCATCATTAATGCTTCCATCTTCTTCAACCTTATCAAAAGCCCCTAATCCATTTTCAACAATCATTAATGGAATTTGATAACGTCCATATAAATCATTTAATACAATTCTTAATCCAATAGGGTCTATTTGCCATCCCCAATCACTAGCACTTAAATATGGATTCTTAACTCCACCCATAAGATTTCCTGATGTTCCTTCTAATTCTGGATCATGAGAAACACAATTGCTCATATAATAACTAAATGTATAGTAATCTACACAACCTTCTTTTAATACCTTTTTATCTTCTTCTGTTATATCTAATTTAATATTATTTTCTTCAAAATAACGTTTTGCAAAGAATGGATATTCTCCTCTAACTTGAACATCTCCACATAAATCATTTGCTATTTGATTTTTTTGTTGAGCTAAAATAATATCTTCTGGATTACATGTATATGCATAATTTGACATATATGCAAGCATACAACCAATCTTAAAATCTGGATTAATTTCATGTCCTAGCTTAACAGCCCTTGCACTTGCTACAAACTGATGATGTAATGCTTGGAATCTAATTTGTGGATCATCAACTTGCTTTGTAAAATCTTCAGTTCCTTCATTTAAAATTCCTAAACCAAGATATCCTCCAAGTGGCATAGTTCCACAGTTAATTTCATTAAAAGTCAACCAATACTTTACTACATCCTTATAACGATTAAATATTACATTGCAGTAATTAACATAAAAATCTATAACCTCTCTAGATGCCCAACCATTGTATTCCTTAGTTAAATTAAATGGCATTTCATAATGAGATATAGTTACTAATGGTTCTATATTATATTTCTTTAATTCTGCAAACACGTCATCATAAAACTTTAATTCTGCTTCATTTGGAACTTCATCATTTCCATTTGGGAATATTCTTGTCCAATTTATTGACATTCTAAATGTTTTAAAGCCCATTTCTGCAAATAATGCTATATCTTCTTTATATCTATGATAAAAATCAATAGCCTCATGAGATGGATAGTTAAGACCTTCAATAGTTTCTCTAGTAATTTTACGTGGAATTGTATGAGTACCACCTGTTAACATATCACTAGTACTTGCTCCTTTTCCATCTACATTCCAAGCTCCTTCAAACTGATTAGCAGCTGTAGCTCCTCCCCATAAAAATCCTTCTGGAAATACTGTATTTTTAATCATAATACCCTATTCTCCTCTCTATTAAATCCGATAATATTCTATTCCTATTTAAGAATGGATAATTAAACTTTTATATTTAATTATCCATTCATTAATTATTACTATCTAAACAACTACTGTTAATAAATTCTCATTATAGCTTGCCTTTTTATTATCAGTTTCAACTACATCTAAGTAGTTATCTGAATTTGTAACTATTACAGGAGTTACTGTTGAGAATCCTGCTTTAGATATAGCATTAATATCAAACTCTAATAATAATTGACCCTTTTTAATCTTTTCACCTTGCTTTACTTTTGGAGTAAAGTATTTACCTTCTAATTGAACTGTATCCATTCCTACATGGATTAATATTTCTGCACCCTTATCTGTAGTAATTCCTAATGCATGTGATGTTGGGAAAAGAGTTGTTAAAGTACCATCTGCTGGAGCAAAAACTTTACCTTCTACTGGTGTAATTGCAACACCTTTTCCTAAAGCACCTGATGAAAAAGCAGCATCCTTAACTTCTGATAAAGCTACAACATCACCTTTTAATGGACTAACTAATATTTCTTTATTAACTAAAACTTCTTTATTTTTTGTTGTATTTTCTTCTTGCATATCTTCTTCTGATAATTTACTAAACATCATTAATATAAATCCAACTGCTAATCCTGCAATACTTGCTATACACATTCCTAGTACTGAACTATCAAATCCTTCTGCACCCATAAATGTTGGAATTGCAAATACACCCATACCACCAATCATGTAAATCTTTGATCCAAAGATACCTAAAATACCTCCAGTTACTGCACCACCTATACAGCTTAATATAAATGGTTTCTTTCTTGGTAATGTAATACCGTAGATAGCTGGTTCTGTAACACCGAAGAATTCTGAAATAGCTGCTGGAATACATAATGATTTTAATTTTTTGTTTTTAGTCTTCATTAAGATTGCTAAAACTACACCTGTTTGAGCAAAACAAACTGCCATTGAAGCTGCTACAACTGGGTCATATCCTAATACTGCTATATTGTTCATAGCTATTGGAACTAATCCCCAATGTAAACCAAACATAACGAATACTTGCCAGAAAGCACCTATAAACACACCTGCTACTACTGGACTGAAGTTATAAATACCTGTTGTTACTGTCCCTAATAAATTTGATGCATAAGTTGAAACTGGACCAATTGCCATAAATGTTAATGGAACAACTATTAGTAATGTGAAAAATGGAACTAAGAAAGTCTTAACTACATCTGGAATAATCTTCTTTAAGAATTTTTCAACTATTGAAGCAATGAAAACTGCTAAAATTATTGGAATAACAGTTGATTGATAACTACTTGAAGGCATCATTACTGGAATACCAAAGAAAGTTACTGTAGTACCAGCTAAAGCTGTAATACTTGGATAAACCATTGCTGCTCCAATTGCCATACCAGTAAATTGATTTAACTTAAATTTCTTAGCTGCTGTAAATCCTAAGAATATAGGGAAGAAGTTAAATAAACAATCACCAATAGCATTTAAAATTACATATGTTGAATCAGTATCTGCTAATAATCCTGTTGCTAGTAATATAGCATTTAAACCTTTAATCATACCTGTAGCACATAAAACTCCAAGTACTGGTTGGAATACCCCTGAAATAATATCTATAAATTTATTAAATGGACTCATCTTTTCTTCTGAATCTGATGCCGCTTCTGCAAATCCACCAATTGCTACTACATCTGCATAAACATCTGGCACATGGTTCCCAATAACTACTTGATATTGACCACCACTTTTAATTACAGTTACTATACCATCCATATTTTTTAATACTTCTGTATTTGCTTTACTTTCATCCTTTAGTTTAAAACGTAATCTTGTTACACAATGTGTTAAACTGTTAACGTTGTCTTTACCACCAACATTAGCTATTATGTCCTTTGCCAATTTTTCATACTTCATTATTTCTCTCTCCTTTTATTTATATTTAAATTTTTATTCTTATTTATAAAAAAAAGCGAAACCAAGATTTATAGGACAATATAGATATATACTTATCCTATAAATTTTGGTTTCGCCTGATTTAACAGTAACAATCCCCAGCTTATTTTAAATTACCTTGCAGTAACTCTTTGAATATGCAATGTTAGGTATAATTTTTCAGAATCAGTTAATTCTACACCTAGGTATTTTTCAACCTTTAACATACATCCATAAGCTTGACTATATTTAATTTTAACTTGTTCTAGTAAAAATCCATCTTCAGATTCTACTACTTCCTTTTTACTTAATCTTTTAAAGAAAAATCTTAAATGTGTAACAAATCTTTCATAATTTAATGAGTTCTCGTCTAATTGAGTATTGTATGTATACTTCACAATATTCAATATGTCTTGAACCATTACAGTCAATTTTCCAACTTCATTTTTATTATCTAATGACTTATTTATTTGTGCATTGACTAAGTGTAATGCAATACTTCCTGCTTCATCCTCTGGTAAAGTTTGTCCAGTTTCATCCTCTATTAATTCAATGGCTTTTAAGCCTATTTTATATTCTTTAGGATAAAACTTTTTTATTTCCCATATTAAAACATTTGACCTATGAATACCTTCACTATCCAGCTTTAAAGCATAACTTATATGATCAGTTAATGTAACATATATATAATCATTTAGCTCTACGTCTAACATATTTTTAGCATATTCAATAATATCATAAGACAAGGATACATGTTCTACAGGAATATCTTCTAATAATATCTTAAACTTTTCCGTTGTCTCTTTTTGTTTTAAAATAAAGGTTTTTTCAACCTTGTTATCATTTATAGCATCTCCAACTTTCTTTTTAAATGCTATTCCACAACCTAAAGCTACAACTTCATTTTTTGATGAATCCACAGCTAATATAACATTATTATTAAATATCTGCTTAATAATCATATTTTGAAACACCCCAATAAATTATGATAAAAAAAATAAACCTTACACCAATTAAAAGGATAGTAAAATACCCACTTTAATCAATTAAGGTTTCTCCTGATTTAACAGTAACGCATTGTATTTACTTTGTAAACTTTTGTCTATGTTATTATATTACCTTTATTTATAATTTTTGTCAACAGTTTTTTTGATTAAATTTACTTACAAGGAAAAATCATTAAATTTGAAATTTAATTTCCTTTTCCTATTCCTGTACTAGGTTTATCTACTATTTAACGCTATTTTCTTATTTAATTCAAGTCATTATCAATAACCACTCCAAGTTTAGTTGAAATTATAGTATTAAGTTTATTAATTGAAAAAGTTAACGCAAGTATTTGCTTTTCCAAACGCATCAATAAATAAGCACTTATAGCGACAGGAAAACCAACATTCGCAATTAAATTAGTCAAATCACCAAACTCCATAACACACACCCCATTTTCATATTAAATTTAGTATAAAGACTATATCTCTCCCCCTGCCCAACAAAATCAGTGGTAGAAATTAACATTCTAGTTTTCTTCACAGAAGTTATCGTTAAGGCATTTAAAATGATAAATTATTAATTTGTAGGGAGCATTTATAATGAACCGTAGAATTTAATCATTGATGGAATAATTAAATTTAGCACAAACATTAACTTTTTCTTCCTATACCACTAAAGTTTAATGTATTTAAAAAGCTAAGCGAAGTTCTAAATCTTGATTTAGCTAACTAAGCTTACTCCTTGGATGATAAGAGAAGGAGTTTCCTATTAAATCGTAAGGAATATTTGCAATAAGCCGTAGAATTTAATTAATTTTGGAGTGATAATTGCGTAAAAAAGTTTTAATGTCCGAAGCGGAGCAAGTTTTAAAACTTTAGCAATTATCACGGAAAATTTAATATAAATTCAAGGTGAAATTGCAATAATTCCTGGAGATTTAATAATTAACTTTTTTATATCACCTAAACTTCAAATTTTGTTGTTTCTTTTTGGGTTAATGCAGCACTTTCTTTTGCTACATAGTCACCTTTTTTATTGATAAAAACGTTGTTCTCTATTATTGCATTCATAAGAGCTTGGACCTCTTCATTTGAAACATCCTCTCTTACATCTGATATTGAAAAAGTAGATTTTTCTCCACTTTCAGTTAAAAATGTCATAGCTAAAGTATAAGTCATAAAAACACATCCTTTCATAAATTAAATTTAAATTTCAATAACAAGTTATACCCATAATTTTAATTACTTCAGTTTAATACTAAAGAAAAGTTAATAATCTTTAGTTTTGTTGAAGCTTAGATACTTCTGTTAAATAGAAATATCTAGTATCCTTATCCAAAACATCTTCAATAACTGTAACAACTGCACCTATTTTTTCTGGATCAGCATTTTCCTTAACCTTTCCAATAGTTTTTTTGCTGTAAATTGGATTTCCATCATTATCTGTATCTGTCTCCACCTCAATAGAAAGAGCCTTAGTTTCAAAAGTTTTAGTAACTGCCATTTTTCATTCCTCCCTTTACATTTTATTAATTAAGTTATTTCATATAATATATATACAATTTTAAGAAAATTTTATAGATATAAACAATTTTATTTGTTATAATGTTTAAGAATTTTTTAGGAGGTGAATTTAAATGACAAAGTTTTTAAACAAACTATCATCAAATGTAGTAATATATCTATCATTGATTTTTACTATAGGTATGGTGATTTTAAATGGAATTGGATTAATTAGTTTTACTAACTTATTTTCATTTAACAGTGTATATGAAATCATAGGTATTATATTATTTCTAGCTTTAATGTTTTTATTAACAATGTACTTACCTAAGATAAAAGATAATAAAAATTTCTTAATTATCTTATTCATAGTAGCATTTATACTTAGACTTATATGGATAATATGGATTCCTACTGAACCAACATCTGATTTTAAGGTTATGTATGATGGTGCAACAGAAATTGTAAATGGTAATTATAATGCTATATTAGATAGCTTTTACTTTAATGTTTGGGCATATCAATTAGGCTTTACTGGATATTTAGCTTTATTAATTAAAATATTTAACGGTTCTTTATTTATGATAAAGCTAGTTAATGTATTAATTACATCATGTATTCCAATAGTAATATATTTTAGTGCAAAAAAATTATGTGGTGAAAAGCCTGCTAGAATAGTCTCTATCTTATATGCTTTATACATTGGAAGTATAGCTAATACCTCTGTTTTAACTAATCAACATTTAGCTACACTTTTATTCTTTATTGCTATTTACTTAATAATAAGTGATGTTAATAGAATATATAAATGGTTATTAATAGGACTACTTATTGGTTTTGGAGATATAATAAGACCTGAAGGGTCAATAATATTAATTGCACTTTTATTATTTGGAGTATTTAAGAATATTACTAATTTAAAAGAAGTAGCTAAAAGTATTTTAGAATTTGTTGGAATATTAGTTATTGTAGTAATGATTTCTAAAATAGTATCCTTTGGATTTGTAAATAGTGGTATAAGTAATTATCCATTAGAAAATAGAGATCCTCTATGGAAATTTACTTGTGGATTAAATCCAGAAACTAAAGGTACATATAGTGATGCTGATTTAGTTTATTTACATAATGCAGAAGTTTCAGGTAAATCTAGAAATGAAGCTCATATGGAATTAATTAAAGAAAGATTATCAAATCCACCACAATTAATAACTACTATGGAATATAAATATGTTACTATGTGGGCTGTAAATGATACTTCATTACAATTTGCATTTACAGACAATGTAGATAAGCCAGAAGTTTATGATTTTACACTTAAATTAGAAAAAATTCAGTACATATTAATTATAGTATTATTTATGATTGGAATAATTAATATAATTAAAAGAAAAGAAGGTTTCACTAATAATCATATCTATTTAATAATTTTATTAGGTTATTTATTAGCACATTTACTTATAGAAATACAACCAAGATATCGCTACTTTGGATTACCAATATTCTTTATTATAGCGGCATATTGCTTTTCTAAACCTTCAAGAGAATTAAGATTCTCAAGATATAACTAAATATAGTAAATTTAAGAGCCAAGTAAAAGTAACATATAATATTGCTTTTACTTGGCTCTTATTTTATTATCTTAAACTTTAAATTACTATGTATACTTTAATATATTTTTACAATATGAATTACTTTTTAAAAACCCATATTTTATTAAATATATAATTAATAATCATTACAATTCCTGTTGCTAATATTAGTGATATAAACTTATTTATATTAAATAAATCAACTAATAAAAATAAAATACTTGTATTTAATATTAATCCAACTATGTTTAATATTATAAACTTAACAGATGCTTTAGCCTTCGAACCTTCAGTATATTTAAATACCCATATAGAATTCCAAAAATAACTATGAGCTGTAGCTACTGTATAGGCAATGACATTTGCTATTATATAATAAACTCCCATACCACTTAGAACAAAGAAAATTATCCAATTCAATAAAGTATTTAAAACTCCTACAATTGCAAATTTTATAAAATTAAAAAAATCTTTTGATACTATGTTCATTTTTATTACCTCTTAGCTGTTAGTGGAATCTCTACCAATAGCTACTTCCTTATATATGTCTTGGTTTTCTTCTATGTTTCCTGAATACTCATCTACAAAATATAGTGGTCTTCCTTTAACTTCAATGAATATTCTTCCAATATATTCTCCTATAAGCCCTAAACAAATTAATTGAATTCCTCCAAGCATTAATAATATGCATATTAGACTTGCATATCCTGGTACATCAACTCCATAAACAACAGTTTTTACTATAGTAAATATCATATAAATAAATGATCCTATAGCTGATAAAACACCTATTATTGTTGCTATTCTAAGAGGTGCTGTGGTAAATGAAGTTATTCCTTCTATAGCTAAATCCATAAGCTTAAAATAATTCCACTTTGTACTACCTGCTACTCTTGGATCTCTATCATATTCTATTTCTTTTTTCTTAAAACCTATTAAACTAAACATACCTTTTGTATATCTTTGCTTTTCAGGAAATGCTTTTAGCGCTTCAATGGCTCTTCTACTTAAAAGCCTAAAATCTCCAGTATCCTTTTGAATAGGTACATTAGAAACTGATTCCAAAACTCTATAAAAGGCTTTTGATGTAAATTTCTTTAACCAAGTTTCACCTTTTCTGTTTCTTCTCTTTGCATAAACATCATCATAGCCTTGCTCATAAAATTTAAGCATATCTACTATAAGTTCAGGTGGATCTTGCAAATCCGCATCTATAATTACAACTACATCGCCTGTAACATAATCAAATGCAGCTCCCATAGCTACTTCTTTTCCAAAATTTCTAGATAAATTTAAATACTGTACTCTTGAATCTTTCTTTCTGTATTCTTTAACTATTTTTAATGAATTATCTTTACTTCCATCATTAACAAATAAAAATTCTAATTGATATTTATCTATCCTTTTTGCAAGCTCTACTAACCTTTTGTAAAGATATGGAAGTGACTCTTCTTCATTATACATAGGTATTATTATTGATAATTTTTTATTATCCACTATTTTCCCTCACTCTATTTGTTGTCTATCAATATATAGTTTATCTATTTCATTTCCCAATAAATGAAAGAACAAATTTTAATTTGTTTAAACTAATGATTTTTTATACCTATATATTCTATATTAAAATGCAAATTATAACCATACTTTATTATTGTATTTTTATGTACTTACAATTCATATATATCTGATAGCTCACTAAATACTCTATCAATATCAACATCATATTTATCTATTGCTTCAACTTCATTTATAGTAATATTAGGAATATATATCTTAAATTCACTACCTACATCTTCCATGCTTTCTAGTTCAATATATCCATTATGAACATCTACTAATGACTTAACTAAAGATAACCCTATGCCACTACCTTCATTTTTTCTCTTAAAAGTTCTATCCACTTGGATAAATTTATTAAATATATTTTCTTTCATATTATTTGGAATGCCAATTCCATTGTCAGAGATAATTACTAGTATATAACCGTCCTTCTGCTTCATCCTTACATGTATAAATCCATTTTCTTTACTAAACTTTATTGCATTTGATAATAAATTCAATATTATTCTCTCTATCATATATGGATCACATTTTGCAATCATCTCTTCTTCATCTGTATCAAATGTTATATAAATATTTTTAACTTCAACAGAAGATAAAACAGACATTGTTACCTCTTCAACTAAACTTACTAAATTATAATTACCAAACTTAGGTTTAATAGCTCCACAATCAATTTTGTTTATATCAATCATATTTTGTATTATTTTAAGCATACGCAAGCAATTAATCCTTACACTTTTTTCATGCTTTAAATAATATTCCTTAAAAACTTCATCACTTTTTCCCTTAAAAAGACTCATAAGTTGAATAGATGAATAAATTATATTTATAGGTGTCTTTAATTCATGAGATAAATTTGCAAAAAACTCTTCTCTTTCTCTTTCTTCCCTCTTTAACTCTTCATAGCTTTTTTGAAAATTATTATACTTTGCCATTAAATTTACATGTTCTACATTCATAACAAGCTTGTTTACTTCTTCTATTGTTTCATATGCATTCTTATAATCTTCTAATGACTTATAATCATTTGCCAATGCTTCATATGCATTAATAGCATACTTTATCCTATATTTCTTTGATATATTTACTGCATTCTTATGATGTTCTATAGCATTAAAAAATTCACCTATTTGGTAATATATATCTCCATATAACTTTTCTATATAATAATCTACATATGCAAAAATAAAATTATCTATATCTCCTTGGAAAAAGTTATTAATTTCATCTAATATATCTAAGTTATCTTTTATATTTTCTTTTTTTGTTTTTATGTTATATTGAACTATTAATAAATTTAATTGCACTTTATATTGACCTTGTTTTATATAATCAATTTTTTTTATTTCCTTCTCACATTCATATAATAATTCTTGTATAGAATTCATATCAGCATTCTTTTCTAAAAGACTATTTATAAGGTCAAATCTTACACATAGCCTAGTAGAAGTAAAATCTAAAAACCTATTATCATCTAATATGCTATAAAGTGTATTAATAGCCTTATCCCTCATTCTTATTTCATCATATCCAATTCCTATGTAATATAATATCAACATCTCCATATAGATATCATTATAATATTTTGCTATATCCAATGCTTTTAAATACAAATCTATTGCCTTTTCAAATTCTCCATAAATTATAGAATAAACAGCTCCAATAGAAACATATAATTGTGCAGACCGTACTGATTGAAATTTAGTTATATAATCCAATGCTTTACCTAAATACATCTTTATTAAATTTTCCGGTTCTCCCCTTTTAGCCATATAAGCTGCGGTTTTAGTATCTAACATAGTCAAATCTTCATAAGCTTCTAACTCTTTATATATTTTTTCAGCTATTAAATAGTGCTTTTCAAAGCTATTAAATTCTTCTAATACAATATTATTTAGTGCTATTAATGCATGTGCTCTTGCTATAAAATACTTATCGTTTAAGTTATTAGCATATTCTAAAGATTTAAGTCCAGCTTCTATACTTTCATTATATGATCTTGTTCTATATCTAGTTAAAGCCAATAAATAATGTACTTTAAATAATATTTTATTCCCCAAATCATAACCAATACTATTTAAATTCTCCTCTATTTCATTCCTAATTCTTTTCGCCTTATTTATATCTAAATTTATTTCTGTTATATATTCAAATATCTCTATGTAATTATCAATTATTTTTTCCACTTTACTGCCCCCATTTAAAAAATCTCAGTATTATTATACTATTTTTACACTTTTTTGTAATTGTTTTTCTCCATTTTTTCACATAAAATGCTTTTATATCAAAATTTAAAAATACATTTTCCCCCTGAAAGATATGCAAATTTAATTATAAAACTTTAAAATTAATACTATTTACAAATTCCTTTTAATAAAAAATTAATTAAATTTAATTCTCGTTATAAAAAAAAGTGACAAGCTAATGCTTATCACTTTTTTACACTTCTCAATTCTAAAAATATTTAATTATCTTCTTTTCTTTAATCCTAAACATCCAGCAGCTAAAGATGTTACTCCCATGAATAAAGCTGCAACTCCTCCTAAATCTCCTGTATTAGGAAGTTGTCCTTTACTACTTGTTTTATTTGTACTATTTCCTGAAGTACTAGCTGCTACATTGTTACTTTCACTATTTGTTGTAGTTCCAGAGGCTACATTATCACTTCCTGTATTAGCACTTTCATTATTATTTCCATTACCAGCATTAGTGTTTCCACCATTTTCTGTAGATTCACTAGCAACTAAATTATCAATAGCTCCTTGTAATTCCTTTTCTACTTTTGCTATATCAGTACTAGTAGCTTCTTCATTTTCAAATACAGCCCTCGCTTTACCTAGAGTTTCTTGTAAGTTAGACCAAGATGAAGCTGTATATTGGTTTGCATCTAAAGTTTCAACTTTATTAATTAACCCTTCCAATTTATCTTTACTTGGTTTTAATCTTAATTCTAAGAATCCTCTTAAAACTTCTTTATAAGATTCAGCCACTTCTGCTTCAAGAGCATTTTCATCTGCTACAATACCATTTGCTTTTTCAACAACTGTTTGTAAATTAGTCCAAGTAGATTGAATATATTCATCAGAATTTAATCCATTAATTCTATCTAATAAGTTAATTAATTGAGTTTTATCTCCTTTAATAAACTCTAACATTTGCATTACACCTGATAATCTTTCAAAAGCCTCATCTATTTCTGCTTGAGTTGAACTCTTATTTTCTAATATAGCCTTAGCTTCTTCAAGAGCTTCTATAAACTCATTAGCTACTGCAGGAACAACCTTTGAAAGTTCTTCTTCAGTGACTTCATTAGCTAATTCAACAGCAATTTCAAGATGAGAAGTAAACTCTACTTCTGAAGCCTTTGCATTAATTTTTATTGCAGTAACTGAATGTGGAGTTAATGTATATTGGAAATTACTAGTTTTAATAGTTTCAACAACAAACTCTTCCACAACTACATTATCTTTGTTATCAATGGTATTTTCAGCATCAAAGCTTGGACCATCTACTAACATTCCTTCTCCAGTTTTTCCTCTAAAATCAAACCCATCTACATTTATATTAACGCTAACTTCTTCTTTTGCAGTATTTACTAGCATTAAATATAAGTTTCCTTCATCATCCTTAGTTATCATAGTATCTAAGGCTTCTAAATTACCATATACTGTTTTATTATTAATAACTTTTTCATTTAAAACATAATTTCCTGTCATATTATTAAATAAAGTAAATACCTTTGCACTAGGAGTTGCAACAAACTCTATTTCCCCATTTTCATTGTATATACTTTGAATTATAGCTTGACCACCAGGCCCTAATAAGTCTCCTCCTGGAAAATCTACTAAACAATGCTTAGTTGCATATGGAATTGATTCAATATCTGCAAATCCAATTATAGATTTTGCTGTATATAAAGCATTTATTTGAGACTTTACAAACCTACTGCTATCATTAAATATCCCATATTCAGATACAACTACACTAACATCTTTTGCTTTTTCTTCCCCTAGTACTTCTTTTATTTTATTTTCATAATTTTGAGCCACATTTACCTTTTCTTCTGCTCTATATAATATTTTTTCATAATAATTTGCATCAGAACTACTTATAGTTCCTGAATAAGGATGTGTAACTATTCCATCATAACTTTTTTCCGTTCCCATTCTAGTTATAAAGTTCTCACTATCATAGCATGAATATATCTTTATATCTGGATCAACCTTTTTCATTTCTTCATAATAATCAACATATCCATCTCTATGAGCCTTATAAGAAACCTTTATTTCTTTTCCTTCTGCTGGAATATTTCCATTTATACCATCACCAAAATTTATTCTTCCGCTTTCATTATCATAAACAAATACATTACTTGCACCTTGACCTTCTAAAGACTCAACTTGTTGCCAAGTTTGTCCACCAACAGTTAATACTAGTGTATCTTCAACTATTGGATAATATCTAATTATTTTTTCTTGATTAGCTTTCCCATTACTTCTACCAGCAGTAGAATTTCTCCAATCCTCATATTCAACAACAAATTGGTTATTAAATTGGAATTCACCACCATCTATATAAGCTCCCATTGGATCATTAGATGCTGTTGTCCAATAAGCTTGCTCACTTAATAATTGAAATTCATTTCCCAGTTCAAAATGAGTAACATTATAAGGTTCAACTCTTCCATTTTCAGCTCTAACTTCAGCCCAATCTATTCCTCCATTTGGATTTTCTCCTACTTCGCAATTTAAATATTCAACCAAATCTGCTGCATCAAGCTTATTACCATTACCCATATTATAAACATAGGCAAGCTCACTATTATTTTCTTCTGCATATTTAGCAACTTCATCTACCCCAAAGTAAGGAAACTCTGGTTCTTGCTCTGGATCACCATGAATAGTATATTTTCTTTCATCTATATCTCCAATTGACTTCTTCCATTCAAAAAGATTTGCAACCTTTCCACCTGGATATCTTATAGCACCAAAATTAGATTCCTTATATAACTCATCAAATTCCTCTTTAACCTTTAAGTTTTCTGTATCATAACTGCCATAGCCATCCTTATGATACCTATGATTAGCCCCAAATAAAAATCTACCTATTTCCCTAAACACATCATTTATATCAGCCTTAACTAAAATATCATCTCCAATCTTATTATTTAAAGCTTCATTTACTTGTTCATTTAAATTATTTAAATAATTTATTTGATTTACAAACTCTTTAGCATCTTCTATATCACTTGATACTAACTCTTCTGATTTATTTATTTCACTTAAAAATTTATCAATTAAATCTCCACTTAAAAAATCAACAGCTAAATTATAAGTTTCATATGCCACATTAATAGCACTTAATAATTCATCCTTTAATATACTTATATCAGCATTTTCATAATAAATATTAAGTATCTGTTCATCTGTCAAACAATCCCCAAATATCATAACCTCATCAACTATACCATTTAAAGCTAAACCGTTATTATTTTTATGGTCCCCTAATCTTAAAGGATCATTAGAATTTGATAATGACGATAATAAATGTGTACTATCGAGCTTTCCATTTATATAAAACTTAATTTCCTTCTTAGAATAATCACTAACCATAGCTACATTTATCCACTTATCTTGAGTTAACTTTTCATTACTAAAGCTATCAGAACCACTAACAAAAGACCCTAATTTATCTCCACTACTACTTGCAGCATAATAAAGTATTGATTTACCATCGCCTTCTTGTTGTAGTAAAATGGTATGTCCACTCCTATTATTCTCACTTTCTGGTGATATATTTACCCAAAAGGATAAGGAAACGTTTTCTTGAGCTAAATTAAAAATCGAAGGAATACTTAAAAATGTTCCCTTTTCCCCTGTTAACTTAAGCCCCTTATTATTCTTTCCACCATCAACAATACTGGCATTTCCCTTCAAAGTTGCATCTTTTCCATTATTACTATCATCAATAATATTATCCCCTTCAACATTTTCAAATGTCCAGTATCCTTTTAAACTATCCATTGGTATAGCATCATTTTCTATAGCTCCTGCATACATACTTGGAAAATACGAAGTAGTAATAGCTAACACCGTAGCCATTGCAAGTATTTTTTTTATTTTCATAAATTTCTCCCTCCATTTATAATAAATTACAATACTTTATACATTAACTATCTTAAAACTTTATAATTAATATGTTTTAATATCCCTATGTAAAATTATACCATCTAAAAATTATGTTTACTTTTTTTTCGTTTTTCATTTTCTTTCAAATTTTTATCCACTATCTTGTTACTTCAAGCAAATAAGTATTATTCTTCATGTTCTAACAGCTACCGCCCGCGGGGTGAATCCAAATATTGGATTCACCCCGCGGGCGGTATTTATAAAAAATATACATATCTTAAAAGTAAACATAATATTATTTATATATACAAAATAAATTAATGGGGGAATCTTATGATTATAGCTGTTTGTGATGATAATGATATTGCATTAAATAATATATGTTCTTTAATTGAAAAAAACTTAGAGAAGCAATGTAGACTATTAAAATTTAATACAGCATCAGCTTTAGAGTTTTATATAGAGGATAATAAAAAAATTAATTTAGACATTCTTGTTATAGATATTGATTTAGGAAACTCCAATGGAATTGACCTTGCTAAAAAAGTAAAATCACATTTTCCACTTATAAAAATTATATTTATTACTGGTTTTATTAACTATGCTGAAAATATTTTTGAAGCTGATCCAACATATTTTATAGTAAAGCCTATAAAAGAAGATAAATTGGTAGACGCATTAAATAAAACTATAAATGCCATAAATGAAGATAAGCCAGATATCATATCCATTTCTTCAAAAGGCGCTATAACTAATATCAATTTAAAAAATCTAAAATATATTGAAAGCTTTAAAAGACAAATTATAATCCATGAATCTACTGATGAAATTAAGCTGTATTTCAAATTAAAAGAAATTGAAAAAATTCTTCCTTCACATTTTGTCCGCTGCCATCAAAGCTATATAGTAAATATGAATAAAGTTAAGTATTTAAATACTGGATCTTTTTCTTTATATGATGGTGAAAGTATTCCTATAAGTCAGTCAAGATACAATAAAACCAAAGAATCATTTATAAATTATTTAGGAGAAAAGCTATGTCATTAAAATCCTTAGCTATAATTAGTTTATTAATAGAGTCTTGTCTTACTTTTATATTCTTAATAAATGTATTAAACCTTAGGATAAATATCTTTAAGACATTTTGCATATTAATGGCTAGTATAATTTCTACTTCTATAATAACTTACCCACTAAAAGAATTTCTTATTGTAAAACCTATAGCCATGGCAATTGTTTTATATATATGCCTAAGAAAAATTTCAAAAAACTCATCAAAGGAAATAATAATTATACTATCTGCTACTATCGGTTTCATCCTTGTAACAGATTTTTTTGCTCACTATATATATGGAATTTTTACAAATTTTGATTATACAAATTCACTTGAGCTTTCTGTCCCTAGAATTATAGCTATTCTCTTTGGATACATAGTTTACTTTACTTTAACTATGGGATTTTCTTTGTTTTGGAATAAAATTGTAAACTCCATAAAAAAGATTTTTATATTAATACTAATTTTAGTTCCAACTTCACAATTCACTTTACTTTTAGGTATGTATCTATATAACTATGATAATTTAACTGAAAAATTACTACAGTATGGAATTGCTTGTGTAGTTATCTTAATTGCAGTTGACACACTACTCTACCTTAGTATAAAAGAATATTCTAAGCTTACAAAAAAGGAAAAAGAGAGAGAATTTGAAAAAATGAAACAAGGAATGGAATTCTCCTACTATAAGTTAGCTAATCAAAATAAAGAATATATATCCAAGCTTAAACATGATATTAGAAATCAGCTTCAAACCGCTTATTTTCTTCTTAATAATTCAAATAATAATATTGATGCACAAAATATCGTTGATAACATAAGTCATAGGCTTGAATCTTTAGATAATATTTATTACTGTGAAAATTCAATTGTTAATACTATTATTAGTTTAAAAACTACTGAAGCAAAAAAGTATAAAATCCCAACGAAAATTTCTTTAAGAGATATTGATAAATTAGTAATTAACGAATTAGATTTATGTAGTATATTTAGTAACTTATATGATAACGCCATAAATTGTTGTATAAAAAATAAATATAAAGAAAATAACTTTATAAGCATAATTTCTTCTAAAGAAGCTGGCTATATAGTTATAAAGTTTTTAAATTGGTGTGACTTAGATATTGTCTTTAATAAAAAAAATACTATTTTAACAACTAATAAAGATAGTAAAAATCATGGCTATGGGTTAAAAATATTAAATGATATAACAAATAGATATGATGGAAACTTAAGTATGAAGCATGAAAATAATATTTTTTCTATAACACTATTATTAAAAATAGAATGAAACTTTAAATAATTACATTTTACACTTTAAAAATTACATCTCTAACCTTTATAAAAATTTTATTTTAGGAGGTGTTTACAATGCAAAAATTAAAAAAATTCATTTCACTTACAGTTTCATTAGCTTTTTTGCTTTCCTTTATTGGTAATCAAGGAATAACATTTGCACAAGATAATCCTGATGCAGAAAATTCTATAGAAGCACAAGAAGCTATGAAAGAAGAAACTTTCCTTGATGAAAGCTTAAATGAAGCTACCATCTTAGAAGAAACAGAAGAAGAGTTAATAGACGAAATAACTCCAGTTATAGATGAAACTACTTCGGATGAAGCTGAAATTACTACAGATATAAATGAATCAACTACATCAAACGAAACTATTAATAATGAAGATAATCTTGATGAAGTTATTATAGAAGATGTATCAGAAATTGAAGAATTTCCAAAAGATACTTCTACTGATAATACTAATGAAATAGAAGCTGAAGAGAATCCTATATTAACTAATGGAACCTCTGAAGAAGTATCTGAAAATGAAAATTCCAAAGAAACTACCTTAGAAGAAAAAGTTGAAGAAGTTCAAATTCCCTCTTCTATAGATGATATAGAAGTATATAGTATAGAAACTAATGGAACTTCCTTTGATTTTAGTAACTATACCATTCTTCCTTCAATAACTTTAAATGTAGCTGAAGAATTTAATCAATATATATCAACACAAATTACGCTTGTAAATATTAATGACACTAGTAAAACAGTATATTATACTTCTTATGGAAATAATATATCTACATTTGTTCCTGAAACTACTTCTGTTTCTGGAACTTATGAAATTTCAAAAATAGAAATTATACTTGATACAACTTATACTACTTTAGCTTATATAAACCCAAAATATAAAGATATAACAACAAGTTCATCTAATCGGACTGAATATAAAGACCTTGCACCTAACTTTCAATTAGAAATTATTAATTATGAGCCATTCAAATACTCCTTTGAAAACTTTAGTGTACCTCATATAGTTTCTAATGGTAATGAATTTACAGCTACTGTAACAATTAAATCAAATAGAGAGATAACAGGCCTTACAATCTGGTATCAATCAGATAATGATAGTATTGTTTTATATGATAATTCTGTAATTAAAGATGGTGATAATTATACTATTTCACCAATACCATACGTTTACGGTCAAGGATATACTCCATTTGAGTATTTAAAATCCGGAACTTATAGCGTAGAGTCAATGATTATTGAATATAAATATGATTCTTCTGACATTTTTGCTACATCTTATTTATCAATTTCAAATATAACTAGTGATGATGAATTTGAAAATGATGATTCTTACGATTTTAGCCCTTTAAACATAATATGCAACAATCCTAATGAAGATTTAACACCTCCAGTAATCAATAGTATTACTATGGAAAAAAATATAATTAACTTAAATGAAGTTGATACTTCAGATGGTATTAAAATTAATATTTCAGCCGACGTAATAGATGATCTATCTGGATTTTCTAATATGGATACATGGATGTTTTTAGTTTGGAATTCTCCTAATGGTACTTCTCCTATTTATTCGGAATTATATTATAATGATAGCTCAAATATGTTTGAAGGTTATGTATCTATAGATAAAGACCACCTTTATGAAGGCATTTATACGCTAGAATTTTTGTCTGTTTGGGATAGAGCTAATAATTTACTTAGCTATGACCGTGAAACTGACTCTGAATTTTTATCTAACTATGATATAACTATAACTAGAGATAGCTTAAACAATAACGGTAGCGATAATAACAACAATAATAACACTAGTAACAAGCCTAATGATTCATCAAATATTGGATCTAATTTATCTGGTAATAATAGTACAATTACTATTACTCCAACAAATAATAATACTAGTTCTCAAGTATCATCAAATAGCTCTACTTTAAATAAAACTACTCTTCCTTATACAGGAAGTCCTATTTCAAGTATATTTATCATTATATTTGGTAGTCTTATTTCAATAAGTGGATTTTATATGATTTTACGAAAAAAAGTTAATAAAGTCTAATAACTTTTATTTTTCTTTTTGTTATGTATTAGAATAAATCAAATGCTAATATTTATATAAACTAGCTGTATAAAAGTAAAAATTATAATAAAAAAAGCTATGTCAGATTGAATTTAAAATACAATCTGATATAGCTTTGCTTATTTTGATGCCCTTTTTAACAATTCATCTGCCATCTTTTTATTTTTTTCAGTTCCTAAACCATTCTCATACATAAAGGCTAATGGTATACAAGCTTCGTAATCTCCATGCTTAACAGCATTACTATACCAATAAAAAGCTTCATCATTATTAACATCAACAGTATCTCCATTTAAATAAGCATATCCTAACATTCTCATTCCTAATGTATTACCCTTATATGCAAGTTTCTTATACCAAACATATGCATACTTATGATTTTCTATAGTTCCTAATCCATGTAAGTACATATTAGCTAATTTATGAATATCATATTCATATCCTTTATCAACAGATATTTTATACAAAGTAAAAGCCTTTTTATAATCCTGTTCTAAATACTGTCCTTCATAATACATATCCGCTAATCTACTTATTGCTTCAACAACCCCTGCTTCAGCTAATTTATTATAAATAACAAAAGCTTTTTCATAATCTTGCTCTACTGCTATTCCTTCATAATATATATGTGCTAATATAATCTCTACTTCTCTTTTTTGTACTTCATTTTTACACCTATTAATATTAGATTTTATTAATTCAAAGGATTTTTTATAGTCCTTTTCACAACCCTCTCCATAGTATAGCATAATAGCCATATTGAATATTCCTTCTATATTATCTTGTCTAGCAGCTTCTGCATACCAATTAAATGCTGACCTTAGGTTTTGCTTTATTCCATTACCATTTTTATAAAAATCAGCTAATATAACCATTGAATCAGTATCATTTTTCATTGCTGCTTCCTCAAAATATTTAGCAGCTTTATAATTATCCTGTAATACACCTTGCCCTTTTAAATACATTTTAGCCACTAACTTAATAGCAGTTATCTCTCCTAATTTAGCTAACTCCTTATAAATCTCAAAAGCCTTTTTATAACTTCTTTCTATTCCTAATCCATTATAATACATATGTCCGCAATTAATCATTGCTTCCTTATTTCCACTTTTACCTGCTTCATTAAACCAAAAAAAGGCCTTTTGATAATCTTGAGTCACTCCTTTTTCAAAATAATACATTTTTCCTAAAAGTAATTGAGCTGCTGGATAACCCTTATTGGCAGAAAGCCATGCATTTTTATATGCTCTATTATAGTCATCATCATTTTTTGCTTTTAAATACAATAGCCTAGCTTGTCTATATAATTCTTCCTTAGAATAAAGTTCATATTCTTCTTTTTCCTTAATTCTATTTTCTTCTAATACTTTTATTTTGCTTACTGCTTCATCATAATGTCTTTTATTAATAATATCTAAACTTACATATCTAGTATATGATTCAATACTATCCTCATTAAGTGCCTTTCTCCATTCCTCATTATCCAATTTATTATTATTTTCTAAGCATGCCCTATTCCAATTAATTTCTTCTTCATTTTCCTTTTGATTAATAAAATTTAATTCTTCTATTCTTTTTAAGGCTTCATTTTTATATTTATTATCACCTTTTCTTGTAATATAATTTTCATAACTTTCTATTGTATTAATAGTACATGCTTGCTTCCATTCAATATCCTCTAAATTTATATTAAATTTATCATAATACCATTTAACTATATATTTTAATCCTTCAAATGCCCATTCTGCATCATCATAGGTAACTTCATCAAGCTCATTTTCCTGATAATGAGTACCCGTATTTCCCCATAATCTTGTGCTATTAAACCTATCCAATATTCTTTTATCTATTATTCCTTCTTTAAAAAGAATATTTAAAGAACCATTTAACGTTTCTTTCCCTTTACTTAATCCATTGCTTTTATATAAATGTGCACATATTGCTTCACAAGCCCTTCGTCCATTTGTAATAGCATCTTCATAATTGTCATTTAGAAAATACTCTTTAAACTTTAAATAATACTCTGCAACCTTAACTAATTCCCTACTATATGTATTATCATATGCTGTTATTTTTATTATTGCATTACATAACTCAAATAAATATTCTTCCTTTTCCAATACTCTCTCTTTTACTTTCACTTGTTTATCCTCTTACCATTAACTTAACTTTTATTTCTTTTGAAGCATTTGTATCATCACTATTTATAGTCCATTAATAGATATGTGCAAATCTTTTACTTCGTCCATCACCACATACAGGACATATTAAATGCCATGGATTTATATTGTCATTTCCTTCTCTTGCTATATCATTAGTATTATTTTCATTATATATTGGTAAATGATAATTATCCCTATGCTTAATTAATTTATGTCCGCTATTAGCTTCACAATGATTTTTCACCCAAAACTCGCTACATCTTTTACAAGTATAATAATATTTTTCCTTTTTACCATAAGTAAGCCTTGTTTCTATATTAATTTCTTCGACTTCTCCACATTCCCAACAAATAGAATAAGATCTAAATTGATTAGAACTTAAATGATATTCACTTAATAACCTTAAGAATTTATTTAAATTACTAATATCTGAAGGAACTAGATAAAAGGCTCCATAACTATGAGGCTTTAAGCTATCTGCTATAGCTTCTCTTTTTATATTATCTCCTCCCCAATCTACATACCTTTTATAATTATGACTATGAACTATCATAGAACAAATTGGTTCATTTATAGTATCTTCAAAAGTCTTTATATACTTTTCTATAGCCACATCTTTTATATCCTTATGATATATGACTTCCCCTTGAGAATCATAATTTCTATATTTAGCATCTAAATATGCTCTTTTTTCAATAATAGTTTCTCCTAATTTATCTTTAAGAGTATATATAAATTGATAATCTGGAGTTTTAAACTTCTTTCCATCATAATAAACCCTTCCTTCATAAATAAGATTAAGTGTTAGCATATATCCATTTAGTAATTTTTTCTCAAAAACAAATTCTAATTGCTTTTCACTAAATGGCTCCTTTAGTTCCATAAAATTATTTAATGAATATGCTACTTCCTTATGATTCAATAAAGTAAATTTTTGCTTACCTATTAATATCTGTACTATTTTAAATAAACACCATATTTCATATATATCACTAGTTGACTTAATTAATATAGCCCTTGGACTTTTCATATTTAATAATAAAATATTATTGTTAAGCTCTTTTATAAGCTTATATATTCTTCTATATGATGGATTATTAATAAATACCTGTGTTAATTTAACATTGTAAATTTGTTTATCATTAATATTTTTAAACATACTTACACTTAGCATTTTATCTATTCTTTTTTCTAAGGAGTTCCATACTTCTCCATAAGAGACTCTCTCTTGAATATTATCTATTTCTTCCTCTTTACCTACTATAGAGTCAAGCATTCCTAATATTTCATCTTCATTATCATCTCTCATATACTTTTTCAAAAACTCTATCTTTTCTTCCATAGAATAATTTCTTCTAATAGATTTAACACCGTCAGCATATATAATACAATTACAATAAAATTCCCCATTTTTGCTTTGTTTTTTCTCTCTTTTATAATCATTAATATTCATATCTATAAATGTTGGTAGATTATTAATGGGCTTTTCTTCAATAATATTTATAAATGATAACATTTCATCAATATTATTAGTATATAAAAACACCTTTAAACCGTGCTTACTAATCTTCATTTCTTTTTCATTAAAATAACTATATCCAGCTGCTATATTTTTACCTATAGAAGTAAACTGTAGTCTAAACTTCTTTTTAGAGTAATCAAACATAATCTTTATAGACATATCATCAATCTCAGCATTTTTAAATATTCCTAATCTACAATTTGATTTTACATTAAGTCTATTAGGTAACTTGCTAACCCTTTTTATTAGCTCATATTCTAATGCTTTCTTATCCTTAATTTCTTTTCTTTTAGCTTCAACTGAAATATTAGTTATTTGTTTAAAGTTATCTTTCACTTTTTTAATATTATTTTTTTCTTCTATAATATAATCATCATAAAATTCTTTATAGCTTCTTACCTTTTCTTTTAAAGTACATAAAACATATTTAATTACTCTATTTTCATATACATCTAAGTTTTCAGAGTAATTAACAGCTGTAAATGAATTTTTATATGGATACATACTTTTTTCTATTAAAGTTTTACTAGTCATCTTATTTATCTGATTATAACTTTTCTTAATATACTCTTGCGTTAATGAAGATATTGGATTCTTATTTATTATATTTATGCTTTTTTCTAACTCACCTATAATCTTTTCAATATTTTCCTTCTTAGTTACCCAAAGTTCACCAATCCCAACCTTACTTTTATCATTAAGAATAATATCTTCCTTAATTTCTCTTAGTTCACGAATCATTTTTAAATAATCTTCATAAGACAAAGATGAAGGCAATACTAATATTGGAATAGTCTTTTCTATTACACTATTATCTTTTCTTATTATTTCAATAAAAAATCTACCTGATGTATCATTTGCTAATCCTAATGTTCTAACTATATTACCATTATCTTTATAAAAATAATCTGTATCAAAAAACAAATTATTTTTAGGGCAATATCTTAAATAATCAACTTCTTGATCTTTATTTGTCACTTTAATCCTTAAATAAAAATCATTAATATTCTCATTATTTTCTAATACTGGCTCAAATGCAATTCTATATCTTTTTTTTGGTGAATTAATTCCTTTACCCACATAGTGAGTTTTAATTATCCACCCTTCACTTCTTTCTTCTCCTAAAATAGTTCTATCTTCATATTCTTCTTTTGGTAGCTTAGTGATATTAGCTATTTTTAAAACCTTATATCTTGGATCTATTTTTATACCTTTTGGAAGCATACTAATATCTTCTTCCTTAGAGTAAGAAATACTTATCATATGAGAAATTAATTTCATAATATCCTACCTCCAGAAAGTTAATATCCCACATTGCTTCCAATAGCTTATCATCTTTGAAAATATACTTTTAGCAATAATAGTATTAGATAAACTCTTTTCAAAATCCTTTATTAAGCTTTCATTTTCAAAATCTATCTCCACGCTTATTTTAGGTAAAATCTTAGCAGTTACAATAGCATCAAATATATTATTTTCACTAATAATTTCAGAACCATATAACTCATTTACCTGTTGTCTTATTCTATTAGTTAATGTAATATCAAATTTTCTTAAAAGCAATTCCAAAGCATTTAACTCTTCTCTTAATTCCTTAGATAATATTTTAGTATTTCTTTTAAAACAATTAGCTTTTAGATATAAATTTTCTTTACATTCTATTCTGTCATTTTCAATTTTATTTTTTAAATCTTCAACTAATTTTATGCTATAAGGATTAATCTCCATAATATAGCTTCTATCCACAACCTTAGGACTAAGACTTTTCGTTGTTTCATCTTTATTAATAGTTCCTACAAATCTAATATTACTTGGAATTTTAAATTCATTTTTATATGTATTAATGGATTTCCATTGTTTTTTTAATTTATAATACTCATTAATATCTATATTTTTTAATAAACTTATACCTTCTTCCACATTTAAGGCATTTTCTTCTCTTTTATTAGTAAATAGCTCTATCTTAGAAAAAATTTCTTCTCTCGCTTCTTCATACAAGTTTTTACTATATAATGTAATTATATTATCCTCTGATTGAAGCTTACTTAAAAATTCAGAGAAATAATATTCAACATGAGCTAAATTCATTTCATCTAAGCATATAATATGTAACTGCTCTGGATTATTCTCAGCTTCAATTATTGCATCTAAAAATGGAGTAGAAATATAAGTTCCTTCTATTGGATTGAAAAATCCTAATAAATCCTGATTATCTGTCCAATTAGGTTGAACAGAAATAATTTTTAGCTTTGCAGCAATAGCATTGCAAAAACCTTCCACTAAGCTAGTTTTTCCTGTGCCAGGTTGTCCACTTAAAACTACTAATTGATTTGTACATAATCCAGCATAAAACTGTTCCAAAATTTCTTTACTATAATATAAAGGCTTTTCTTCCCTAGAAGCTAAATAGCTTTGAATATACTCGATATACTTATCTTTAGATATCTTAGTCTTTCCTCGTACAGCACTTTCTTTGTTATTATTTTCAAAACTAAATCCGTATTTCTCAAAAGTTTTTTTAAGCTCTTCTTTTTCACTTAACTCTTTATTTATAGTTTTCAAAAGTAATTCAATTTCATCTATTTTTTTAAATTCCTTCTTCTTTTTAGCTTCTAATCTTTTAAGTTCCTTATTCCCAGTTTCCCTTTTATCCAATAAGTCTTTTTCAAATTCCTCTTTTCTTTTAGCTAATTCATTTTCAACTTCTTCTATTTTTTTATTTAATTTTTCTTCTATATATACATCTTGTACTATATAATTTATATTCCCAACTATTTTCCTATTTTTAAACTGTTCTATAATGTCAGTCTTAGAAATCATATCTATATTTTCTGTATTAATTAGCTTAGATATATTTTTACTATCTGTTATTATAGGATTATAATTACTATTTTTATTTATTCTGAATTTAAAAACTACTTTATCTCTATAGTCTATATTAAAAGTTTCACTTTCAATCATACATTTTACTTTTAATTGTTCTACTTCATTAAAAGGATTTTTTAATATTTCCTGATTTCCTATTGCCTGAATATCTACTATTCCCATGTAACTTTGATTTTTATTATAAACTGTTCCAATTAAATACGGCTCATCTATTCCCCAGTATTTCATTAACTCTTTCAGCTGTTCTTCTGTACTCTCTAATTCTTTAAACTCTTTTATATTCATAACCTTTTCCCCTTATCTTGTGTAATATAATCTTATGGAGTATTATACCATAATTTCATTATTTATCTTGTATGTTTCCTTCCTCTAATAATCTCCCTGCTGAATTAATATTTGATTAATTCTTAAAGTTTCCTCCCAAGAACCATCATCATCATAATCATCCTGCTTATTATCTCTTTTATTGTAATCATACTCATCCCATTCATAATTTGAATCATCAGGTGCAAAATCTCTATAGTCAAATATATCATCAATTTCCTCTTGAGATTTCTTTATCCATTGACCTCTTCCCTTATTATTTAATATAATATTATGCCATCCCACGTAATTTTCTAAACCATTTCTATATTCTTTAAAGCACATCTTTTCTAAAATTTCAGCTTCCTCTGGTAATATTCCCTTTGTGTGCATTATATCTAAAATTGTGTTTCTTCCTCTTTGTCTATCTGTAGTACTTAATATCTCTGCGTAGCAATATTCCTCTCATATAAAATTTTTAATAGCTATCCCAACAAAGTATCTTTTTCTTTCCTCAATCTTCATTAATATACCCTCCTAATTTTTATTAACAGTTTTAGTAAGCCTTCAATTAATCTTTGAAGACTTACACCTCCATACAATAAATTAAATTTACTCCTCCATAATAGGCTCTTGTAATATAATTTCCCCTTCTTCTTCATTAGTTGCCACTTCAGAAGGATATTTCATTTCTAGTAAATCTCCTATTCCAAAACCTCTCATATGCTCTGTTAAATGATTAATTTCATCAGTTAATATATCAAGAAAATCACTATAATTTCCTTTAATAATATCTTCTACTTCTATTTTCCTCTTCATTGGAAAAACTAATCTATATCCTTCTTTTTCATACATCTTAGCTGCTTCATTTAAGTTTTTCTTTCCAGAATTCATTAATATAACTTGCTCAAGTTTTTTCTTAGCATCATTAAATTCTCCCTCTGCTACTCTGTATCTTGCAACTGTTTCAAATAAATCCATATCGCCTTTATTTAAATACCTAACTATATTTGAATACTGCTCAACTTCTTTATTTTCATTAACATAATCATAAACATCCTTCATAGTCTCATATCTATAACTTAATACAAGCTTTGAAAAATCCGAATTGTATTCACTTAAATCTACTCTTCCTGATTTTATCTCATCACTTTCAGCAATAACTCTAGCAATACTTGATACTAATTCAAATGAAGTATTAATTATCGCCCCACTTTCAATTCTTGAAATATATGTTGCACTTTTTCCAACCTTTTCTGCTAACTCCTTAGCCTGCATACCTATAGCAACTCTTATTTTTTTTAATTCTGTATACCACATATAAACCTTCTCCTCTTCACTTATTTAATTATTTAATCTATATAATTTCATTTTCTATTTATTTTCTACATATATAAAGCAACAAATTGATCAACTATCTTAAATCTTGAACTTTCGTTATCAAAGGTATTAACTACTCTCTTATATCCAACATTATAAGTATCATATCTTTTAAAATATTCAATTGTTGCATTACCATTATCATCATAATAGAAATTAGGTGCTTCAACTATTAAGTTATCTTCCTTAATTAGAGTTCTTTTACTTATTAGCTCATATTTATCATCAATGTTGCAAATTTCATTTAACTTGTTATTTAATAATACCAACTGCAAATAAGCTTCTGGGCTATTATCACTCTCTATTGCATCTAAATAACTTCTTTCTGCTTCATTAAATCTTAAACTAACTATCTCAAAATCATTAGTTACTAAATTATCAGAAGTTATGTTAGGTAAAATATCTTTATCTTTAAAAGCAAATATCATTCCCTTTTCTATCTCTTCAATCTTCACTTTATAAATTTGTAAAGTATAGCCTTCTTTTACCTTCAACTTATTATAATTCTTAACTATTTCATTTACATTAATACTACTGCTTAAAGCTTTCACTTCTATGTTTTCTTCATTTAAAACTATATTAAGACTTTTCCAATTTTCACTTTTACTATCCTTAATTTCATATATATTAAGCTTTTCATTTAACTTTAAACCATCATTAATACTTAAACTAGCAGGCATAAATGTTATCTTATTTGATTTCTTACTATTCCAAATTGATTCCTTCTCTGCTAAAGCTTTATTTATATCTTCCTCATTATTACTAACATAAAATCCATTATTGTTTAATAAAATACTATTCATTTCTAAAAAGCTATTAAAACCAAGCTCATTTAAAAATTCATCTCCATCATTTATTGCATTCATATATATATCCTTTATATTTTCCATACCAACCCCCCCCAAAATTAACTTATGAATATAATATAATTCAGATTTACATATTTGTAAAGTATTTTTCATTATAAAAATTACACATTTATAAATTTATATGATTTTAAACTGTTTTCTCTAAAAAACTACCCGCGGGGTCAATCCAAATATTGGATTGACCCCGCGGGTATTTCGTTAAAAATCCACAACTCTTGAATATCGTCCCTGCCATTTTACTGCACAAGTTCCTCTTTCACCATGTCTATTTTTTAAAACCACAACATTCATACATTCTGGGTTATTTTCTGCATTTTTAGAGTTGTATTTTATCTTTCCTTTTTTAAATAAACTTTCTCTATACATCTTATCATCTAGTTTAATATTTCTATAAAGAGCAATAACCTGATCACTGTCTTGCTCAATTCTTGCGCTATCTTGAATATCTGATGCATCTATTTTTTCAATTGCCATATCTGAAGTTCTTTTATCAACACTTCTATTTGCTTGCGCTAATAAAACAAAACAAATATCTTCTTCCATAGCTAATGTTTTTAACTTTGAACTAATTTTGCCAAGCTTATTTGTCATAATATCCTTGTCCGAAAAATCCACATACTTATTTATATAATCAATAAAAACAATATCTAAAGAATTTTGAAGCTTATAAACTTTAATTTCATTAATAAACTTATCAATATCTGTTTCTGTTGAAATATAAAAACCTCTATTAAAAAGCCTGCCCATAAAATCACAAATACCATCCTTAGCTTCTTTTGTAATTTTATCTTCATCAATTTCCTTACTAGACAAGGATAAATTACTTGCTGCCATCTTACTATAAACCTGCTTTGTACTCATTTCTGCACTACCATAAAGAACTTTAGCTCCTTTAAAAGCCATATTTGCTGCAATTTGAAGAGAAAAAGTAGTTTTACCAACACCACTTCTTGCAAAAATCGTTACAAGTCTTCCTCTTTGAAAATTACCAAGATAACTATCTAAATAAATTAATCCACTACTTATTCCTTTATTTCTATCAGCATCATAAAGCCATCTCATATATTCTTCATACTGCTTGTCTATATTAATTTCCTTCTTAATTTGGCACTTATGAATATTAATTTGAAGCATTTCAACTTCAGCTTCAATCTCCTCAATAGACATACTATCTGTAATCTTACCTACCATATCAATATACAAGCTCTTTTTATATGCCATAATAAACAAATCAAGCTTTGTATTAAAACCAATTTCACTAGAATTACAAGAGTAAATTTCAGAAACATAAGTTATACTATCCATTTCTCTTATATTTTCCTTGTGATACTCCAAAAAATTAACTAAATCAATCTCTAGCTTATTAGAAACCATTTCTAATATTCCAACATAAATCCTAACATGAGGCTTATATCTAAACATATAAGGCTTAATTTTCTCCCTAGCAGTAATTATCAACTCAGAATTCTTAAGTATAGCACCTAATATCTCCTGCTCCAAAACAACTTGATTACTCTCCAACATAAAACAATCCTCCCTAAATTCCTAACTACTAACCCCTAAATAATAGTTATAATCAACCATCAATGTATTGTTCTATGTCAAGACAATGGTCATCTTCTTCTTGATCTTTATAATTTAAATCTAAATAACTAAGCCAAATATCACCCTCACAACAAAATCTACTTATACCATTTTCTTTAACCAAAAAGTTTTCCAAAGTCCATCTTAAGTTATAATAATGCTTGCTTTTAAAAACCTCGCTATAATTATTAATAGCAGCTATAATTTCTTCTTCGCTATACTTAGTTAAAGCCCTAGATATACAATCTATAACTTTTACATTCAAAACTCTAACTACTCCGAGTTTTTTACTATTCCAATGATTTAAAATATTAATATATAATTTATTATTTATATTATTATAATTATTATTATTTATATTATTATCTTTAAATCTTTCTATTTCATTGTCATTATTATTAGAAATACTAGCAGTAATTTCAGTAGTACTAGCATTTTTACTATGAGTATTTTCAGCAGTACTATCTATTTTACTATGAGTAAATTCATCACTACTTTTACTTTCACTACTAGTATTTTCAACAGTACTATGATTCCTACTATTAGTATTTTTATAATTGCTCTCCACTTTACTAACTGCAATTTCAGTAGCAACATCATTTTCATTGATGAAATTCCCAATAACACTAATCTCTTTACTACTATCTAATTTTTCCTCTATATTATCCTTTAATAAATAATCCTTAATTAACTTATATTTATTAACAGTTCCACTTTTTCTAATGATTTCAATATATCCCTTACCCTCTAAAGCTTTTAATATTTTTGCCATCTTTACTTTATTTTTAGAACTTAAATATTTTAATAACAACTCATAAGGAGCTTTCACACAATTGTTTTCATCATTTAAACTATTTAAAGCAATTAACATAAGCTTTTCATCATTAGAAATATTAATATCACTTAAAATACTATCTATAATCAAACTATACATATATCTAACACTTCCCTTAATACCATATAATACCCTTAATTTTTTCAAATTATTGGTTGTTATTCTAATAAAAATATTTGAAAAAATATACATATTAAGGTAAAATGTTAGTTGAAGACAAACATTAATACATTAATATGTACTTAATGAATCTTAAGCAATGGTAGTTGCCGCTACTGTTGCTCTTTTTTTATTAAAATACTTTGTTTTAAATCAAATTCTCTTAAAACTCTAATACCTCTACTGCAGTCTTTTTTTCTAGATATATATCCTAATCTCTCAATCTTAACCAAATTATCATGAACAGAAGATGTTGACTTCATTCCTGAAAGCTTACTTATTTCTCTAATAGTTGGGGGTATCCCTTCCCTATTCATATAATTAATAATTTCCCGTAATATTATTTCTTGATTCTTACTTAACACACTATCACCTCCTAAATACATTATACCTGAACACCAGTTCACATTTCAATAGTTTTCTGTTATTTTATTACATTTTTCTTTTTCTCTTTATATTATGAGCCTTCAAAACTTACATAAAAGCTTCTTCACATTCTCTAATAAGCTTGTTCACTTTCATATCATAAACTGTACTTTCCCGTAAATTAGGTTGTATACATATAAGAGAAATAGTATTTGACTTAGTAATCTTTGAAAAAATCTTAGCTGCTCCAAATGCCATAAGTCTTAGCTCCATATCTTCCTTTGGACTTAGCCTATCATAATCAAATGATGATATTTTTATAACTTCTATTTTTTCTTTACCTACTATAACTACATCAACTATTTTAGATATGGAAATCTCATTAATATTTATGTTAACCTTTACACCAATAAAAATATTACTTCCTTTATCATTACAAAAACTTTTACTTACAATACCATCTAAAATTTCATATGCTATATTTCCCAAAGTATTTGCAAATTTATTAAACCTTTTATCCTCAGTTATTTTTATTAATTTTTCACTATAATCTTCATAATCTTGAAGCTTTAACTTCTTTCCTAACCTTGCCTTAGCATAGTTGGCAATTAGCTTGTTATCTTCCTTAAAATTATTGAAACAATTAATTTTATTTACTATTCTATACTTCTCCATTAAAACTCTCCTTAACCCCTTTCTTTATAATTTTTTCATAAATAAACCAACTTTAAATTTATCATTTTAATTTTTCTAAATAAAAAAAAGGCTATATTTATTCTATGACCTAATTTTACCATAAATTAAACTTTTTTCAATAATTTTATGTTTATTATTTTATATTTTTTACTTTCATCTTCATTTTTTACAATTAAGACTAACATTTGTTCCTTTTTTTATTTTATTTTTTAACTTTAATCTTCAAAATATCTAATTAAGGAACATTTGTATTGAAAATTTTTTTGTCCTAAATCTCAGGAACTCCTCCAAATATACCACTTAAATATTTTTGTGAATAGCTTTCAGTTTGTCTTACCTTCTTATCACTTAATCTATTTAAATAGCTTTGTCCATAACTATCCCTATCTACAAGCCAAATTTCATCTCTTCTAATATCTTTTTCAATTAAATTTGTATTATGTGTAGTGCAAATAAGCTGGGCATTTAATGGATTACTTTCTTTATTATAAAACTTGTCTATTATAGCTTTAAGTAAATTAGGATGAATAACATTTTCTATTTCATCAACAACCAAAATTCCACCTTCATCTAAAACCTTAAATACCAAAGGTAACAATTCAAAAATATTAATTGTTCCATGAGATTGCTCTTCAAAAAATGGTACTTTAATTTCCCCTACAACTTCATTATTCTTATAAATATTATGAATAGCTTCAACAGATATACTAGCTTCATTTTCATTAAATATAACATTTAGCTTCTTTATAGTTGGATCTGCTACTTTTATAATTTCTAAATACTTATTAAGCTTTTCTTCAGTATATTCACTTTCACTTAATATATTTAAGGATTTAAATTTAGACATATTTATCACTATTATTTTATTTATAGCTTCAATTATTTTGTTGGCCAATTTATTATTTAAAATATTAGCCATAGATAAACATAAGGCCTTTTCCCTTACAATATGAATGTTAGGTTTAAAGCTCAAAAGTTCACCCTTTAATTCTATATCCTCATATCTTTCAGATGTTCTATTTAATATTAATTCTCTTCTTTTAACCTTTTTATATAGCTTTTCTTCAATAATTATATTATTTAAAGTTTTAAAACTATAGGTATATAAAATATCATCTATTAATAACTCTATACAAAAATAAATAGGGATACTTTCATACCCAGCTTCAAATTTAAAATAATTATCCTTTCCTTTAAGATGACTTTTAAATAAATTCATTTTCAAAGACTTTTCACCATTAAATGCTATTATAGGTGATAAAGCTATAATACTCTTTAACCAACCTATAGCTCTACAAAAATTAGTCTTTCCAGAACCATTTGCCCCATATATGTAAGAAACTTTATTATAAACTTCTTCCTTTTCCTCAAATGTATTTCTTTCTAAATACTCTTTTTTACTATAATCAATTTCCGTTGTAAAACTTATCTCATCCTTAAAAGATTTAAAATTACTTACATAAAAAGATTTTAAAATTACTTTTTCCATATTCATCACTCCAGTAAATTCTCTACCATATAACAATAATACTTAAAATTATATTAAAAAGTTTCCGTATAGGAAACTTATATATATTTTATATCACTTTAGTATATTACTTTGTCATTTTCTGTCGTTTTTTAATAAAATTTACGTCATATTAGCTAACCAATCACCAGCTGCATTAATTGCTGTTCCTACTAAGATATTAGATATGACTCTTCCTACTATTTTACCTATGAAATATCCTATCTCATCTCTGTCAATATCAAAATAACTAGTTATCATTGCTAACTCATATACCTTATTTAATCTTATTAACATTATAGATAAATATAAAATTATTTTATAAAATTTACCAATATATATTTTAAATAAAGTTATTTATTTAATTTTATAATAGATTTATTAAATACATTTCAATATACTTGTGAAAAAAAGTGGTAAGCTTACGCTTACCACTTTAAATTCATTTAATATTCAGCATTATAAGAATTACTTCTTCTTATTGAAACGTACTCCTCCAAGCATTAATGAAACACCTGTAATTAATGAAGCAATTACTCCAGCACCATCTCCTGTGTTTGGTAATTTTGTAATATTTGAATTACCCTTGTTTGAAGATCCTGTATTTGAGTTACTTCCATTTGAAGTTCCCCCATTTGAAGTTCCTCCATTTGAAGTTCCTCCATTTGAAGTTGAATCATCCTTATCTGAGTTGTTATTATCATCTGAGTTATCCTTATCAGAAGTATCATCATCAGTAGTGATATCATTTACAGTTACCTTAAATTCTGCAGTCTTAGTAACATCATTTTCTGTATATGTTACAGTTATAGTTTGCTCTCCTACTACATTAGCATCATATCCTTCTATAGTAGCGATTTCTGTAATATCTCTAGTATAATCATCTATATCATATTTAGCAGTTACGCTTAATTCTAACTCTTCACCCTTTTTATAAGTAGTTTTACCTTCTACTTCTAATGATTGTAATTTTGATGCTTCTAAAGTCTCTGGAAGTTGTACCCCTAATAATTGAGATAATGTTAAAGCTTTTAAGTCAAGCGGTTCATAAGTTTTATCTTCTCTTAACCATCCTGCATTACCAACTAATTCAATTGGAGTCTTTCCTAAAGCTTCAGCTGCAATTAATGATTGAGTGTAATATAATAATGAAGCTCTCTTTAAGTGATATTGACTACTAATCATTGAGATTGTTGAAATATCATATTGATTATATAAAATATTAAATGTATTTTGAGCATTTTGAACTGTTGTCATAGACTTATCTTCTATAATAAGTCTACTTTCATCAAAGTTTAACTCATTTACCATGTAATCTCTCATTTGTCCTGCTTCAGTAACCTCTTTATTATCTGCTGCAGTACCACCACCTGCTAATACAACATATGCATTAGGATATTTCATAGCACTTTCATATGCAACTTGGCAACGACCCTTTAACTCGTCTTGCATACTTCCATCACTATTTAGGGCATATCCTAAAACAACAAAAGCATGCTTGTTTGTATCTGGAAGTCCATCTGGAGCTACCCCTATACTTTCTACCATTGAATTTTCTGTATAATCCCAGAAATCTATTACTTGTTTTAATCTGTTATACTCCTTTTCAGAAACTGACTTAATAGAATCAAATGTTCTTAATATATCAGTAGATTGTCCAGTTTTGTAATAATAAATTAACTCTGCTTTTAGCTCCTCTACACTTTTTTCTACAGTCATTACTTGCTCATTTGTAATAGTTGAAGCAAAAACTGGCATTGAAAAACCAACTGATATACTTGTCGCTACAACCATACTACAAATAAATTTACATTTTTTATTCATTAATTTTTCCTCCTCAAAATCGGAATAATATTATACTAATCATAAATGACTTTTAATATATTCCTTTCTCTCTAATACTCATTTTTAGCGTTTTATGTAAAGGTTTTACATCGCATTATAAATAATATCATAGTTTTTTTCAAATTTCCAACTTTTTCTGTATACATTTTCATTTATTTTTCTACATTATTCTACATTATTCTACATTATTTTATATAATATATATTTTGTTATTGCTATTTTTTATTCTTATTTTTTAATTATTTACTATGTAAAATCCAGTTTCTTAAATGCTTGCTCCAAATAAAAGCATACATAAATTAACTGAAATTTTCCCTCAAAAAATATGCAACTAATAGTAACTATAAATCTAAATGTAGAAGAATCCTAAATAAAACCTTCATTTCTCGCATTAACAGTTATAAAAGGAAATATTATTAATTATATACTATATACTCTATAATAGCACTTACCTTATTGGCTCTAAAAGTCTTGCTGTTACTACTGTTCTTGCACCATCATATTCAAAGCTACATGTTACCAAAGTTATTAGACTACTGATTCCATCTTCATCAACTATATCTTCAGCATTTACATCCCTATAAAATATTGAGTTACCTTTTATTTCTTCCATGTATTTATTCATATCATCTTCATTTTCAAAATCAAAAACAATATTAGCCGCATCATCTTTTACAACAAATATTGAAAATATTTCATACTGATAGCTTATCCCATTTTTAAGTATAGTTATATATGGATTTTCATTGAAGTAAGTTTCATCCTTAAGATTTACTAAATCATGAAACATACTTTCATCCTTCATGTGATGTCCATATATCCATATGTTTTCATCATTTTCTATATCATTTCTATAATCAATAAAAATACTTCCTGGATAATAATAGTCTCCATTAAAATCCGTAGATAAATATATATCATTATCTGGGCCTTGCATTACTGGATAATTAATATTGGTATTAGGCATTTGTATCCACATTTTATATTCATTATTTTTTGACTTTAAAGTATTCTCACTTGCTAATAGCTCTTCATTAACTACTCTCTCAGCCTTTGTTTCCTCTTCTACTATCTCATCCTCTACTCTAGGAGAATTTATAACTATAATTTCATTAGGAATTTCTTCTCTTCCCTTCTTTTCACCTAGCTTATATCCTCCAAAACCTATTCCTCCCATTACAAGAATGCATAATATAGTAATAGCTATTTTTTTCACATCCATCTCCCCCCCAAATTACCCTCTTTATTATTTTCATAATAAAATTATAACATTTTATACCAATTTTAAAAGTTATATTTTACCATTATATATTAGTGATATATAATAGTACCCGCGGGGTCAACCCAAATATTGGATTGACCCCACGGGTACTACTTTATTCTTTTTCATGTCTACCTTTATTAGTTTTTTTACTTTGTGCTTCATTAATATTGGTAATTTTTTTATTCTATAAAATACATTATATCTGTTATCTTTCTTTCCTTTCCATCTGATGGATTATTTAATACTTCCCCATTAAAATACAACGTTGTAGAACCTCCACCATCTAGGTTATATCCCCAGTAGCATCCCCTATTTTTAAGTTCCACTGCTGCATCATAAAGACTAATTCCAACAGATGCTTCACTTCTTCCATCTATAACTAATATTACATATTCTAAAGGTCCTTTTTGACCAATAACTGTTCTTGGAGCTAAACCTTCCTTATACCATGTATCTCCATAGTCTACAATTTCACCATGTCTTATTAAATCAGGTCCAAAATCATATGTATGCATTGCACCCTTTTCAACTAACTCATCTCCTGTTAATAGCTCATCATATATTCTAAAATCACCATCATTTTGAATAACAAGTGGATCACAATCTAACCATGTATCTCTATAAACTACTCCATCTCTTATTACATAACTACTTTTGTTAAACCCAGTAGCAGCCCCATTAATAGCTAATATTGCATTATGCCTCATTGCCATATCAGAAGTCCTTTCCCTATTTATTAAAGAAAATTTATCTCCTGCAAAAGCTGATTTAATCTGAGAACCATCACCTATATTTACATTTACTTCCCACATCTCCAAATTAGGATTACTTTTCTTTATTGGAGTTATGTTTATATTTAAAGTATCTGACTTATACTCAATTACTCCAGTTTCACCATTTCTATTTATATATATTTCATTTGATTCATTAAAAACTGTATTTGCTTCTTTTATCTTTGACTTTGAATAAATATTATTTACTATTTTATATCCTACTCCAACTACCATTATTAATAATATAATACTTAAACACTTTATTATCTTATTGACCATATTAACCCTCACTTAAATTTATTCTATATTAATTTTTATCATAGTTATCTCATTTATTAAAACAATAACCTATTCCAATTTTTATTAGAATAGGTTATTACTTAATTATACAATATTTTATTTTCTTTATTTACTAATATTTTTTTATTTAACAATTTAATTATAGGATTATATATTAGATTAATTAAATAAGATGATACTAAGCATAATATAACTAACCACGGAAATATTAAAAAACTATATTTAGGAGCAAACACTAATTTCTTAAAATAAATCATATAGAAAAACATATGTGTAAGCCACATATTAGTTGAATGATTTCCTAAATAATCTAATAATTTATTTAACCATTTAGGTTTATCCATCAAATTAAATATACATATAAATGCTATTCCTGTGAATACTGCAACAAATAAAGTTTCAACAAAACCATGAGCTATAATCATTAAAGCTATTAATATAACACCTAATATATTTTTATACTTTATGTTATTAGCTATATTATACAATTTACTATATATTTTCTTATGTGCAAATATTGCTCCAACTATAAATGGTAGCTGGGATGTTCCAAAAAGAGCAACCTGTCTAATACTCCAATTTAATACTTCATTATCAAACACTATAATACCTTTTATTCTTTGCACATATGCTACTACATAAAATACAAAGGATATTGTCATAATAATTATACTGTTATATTTAACAATAATTTTATTTATAATTGGTGATAGCAATACTAAAATTATATATGTTGTTACAAACCACCAAGCTCCATTATATGCTGGAGATATTGCTGTAAAAGTTAATAAAAATGTTTTTAAATCACCCGGATATTTATTTACTTGTCCGCTTATAAATCCTAATAATACTACAAACATAAAAAGTATTATCCAGTAATTAACATACAACTTCAATATTCTTATTAGATTATTTTTAATATACTTTTCTTTATTATTTTTATAACTAATAAATAACCCATATCCACTACAAAAACAATAAATAGCAACACAACAATCTCCAAATAGTGCTAAATAATAAACTAATGGTATATCTCCTATAAATATTAATGGAGTATATAAACCTTCATATGTTTTTGTACAAAATAAATGTAATAATAGCATAAAACTTATTGCTATGCCTTTAGTTATTTTTATCTGATTTTTTGTTAATTCCATTATTACTTTTCACCAAATTTCTTTCATTTAATGAATATAAATTCTTATATACTATTTCATTTAGTTTCAAATCTATATTGGTAAATATATTCTTCATTTTTCAGATATACCTTTAATTGCCCCTGTTCTAATAACTTCTATAGTAAGGGCTATTATGTGTATTATAATAATACTTTTAAAGCCATAAATTATAAAAAACTTACTAAAATAAAATAGCTGAACCCCTTTTATTCTATTGAGTTCAAGTTTATTTCAATATACCGAATATAAATACTATAATCGAACTCAATATTATATATTAAAATACTATATTTATTTCAAAGCTTAAACTATCTAACTCTTTTTATCATATTATAAATTTTAATCTTTAATCTAATACTTAAGGGATCTTTTAAACTTTTTATAACTAATTTATCAAATGGAGTTTTATTAATTCTTTTAAAGAAATAATCTCTTCTAGGATTACAATATGAAGATTTAATTGCTGAAGAATTATACTTTATAGCTTCATCAATATCAACTTCAGCTTTTTCAATGGAATCAGATATATTTCTAAAATTTTTTTTTCCTTTTTCTGAATTGATTAAAATAAGAGAAATTCCCTTATCATCATTCATATCTCTTCTAACATTTTCTATTCCCCAAAAATCAGCTAATGTTATATCACTTTCTCTATTGATAGATTTAAATTTACAATTATGACAAGATGGTCTTAAATAAATATCTCCTATAAATCCATCCATATATGAATTTTCATTTCTTTTAATTAAGATATCACTACTATCTTCAAACTCAACCTTAAAAGAATATGATTTCCATCCATAAGTCTTATCTCTAAAATTTATACCCTTTATATTGTTGTTTTTTTCAAATCTCTGCTTATATTTTCTCCAACTAATAGGTGATGGTACTCCATGACATATCAAGTCTACACATATTAAATTCTCATGCTCTTTTTGTAAATATCTTTTCAAACCACCAATCTGACAAGGTGTTCCAGAAAAAAGTACTTTTCTCCCCTTTTCTAAAAACATCTTAGCAAGACTATAAGTTTCTCCTATATTGCTCTGAACATATTTTGCTCCCCTAAATTGAGCTATTCCATATATATTATCAGTATAATCATGAACTACCTCAAACTCATTATTAAATTTTGCTCCAAATACAATACCACCACTTTTAATTATTGACTCTGCAATTAATGTGAATACTCCACCTGAAGAACTCTCTTTTCTTATTCGCTCATCCTTATTATAGGCTGCTAATGCTATAGGATTGTTATCCATATTTCTATTGTTTAAAATAGGACATACTTTATCACATAAATTACACTTTATACAAATATCGTTATTAATTTTAGGATATTTAAATCCCTCATCGTCTTCAATCATATTAATACAATTTTTAGGACAAACATTTGCACATCCATAACATCCTGTGCAATCTTTTTTTTCTAATATATTAATCATATCGTTCTCCTACTAAAGCAACCTTTCTCATAACTCTAAAGAATAAACATAATATTTTATTGGTCGCATTATAATATAATATTTTATATTCTATATCATTAGCTTTATATTTCTTTAGCATTATATAATTTTCTTTTAATAATTTAATATCCTTTTTATAAAAAGCTAAATTCATTAAATACTTAGCATATACAATTTCAAGTCTCTCTAAATATTTATTAAGTTCATCATCTGATAAAATAATATTAAGCATATGTTTTCTTATCTGCTTATATCCTAATAAATTTTTAACTTCAAGATTAAAATCTCCTTTTAGTTGTGATAATGAATTTTCTTGTCTTATATATTTCATAAGTGGTTTATCTATAAATCCAGATTTCCCCTTATAAGCTAACGGAAGCAATAATTGCAAATTTTGACCATATTTAGATTCATAAATATTTCTATCCTTATAGAATTCAAATAGTTTTGAGCTTCTTAGCATATAACTTCCCGCCCAATTATTAGTTTTTGCTTCAATTAAATCATCAAATATATATATATTATTTTTTTCATCATCATTAACAACAAATAGGTTTGTTTCATTATTTAAGTTTTCTTCGCTAACATAATATCCATTTGTTCTTACAATATCATACTCTTTATTATCTTCTAAAAACCTTACCTTTTCTTCAATTGAATTAGGCATAAGATAATCATCTATATCCAATAATGTAAGATATTTTCCTGTAACATGCTTAAGGCCACTATTTATAGCCCCTCCTGCTCCTTTATTTTGCTGATATATATATTTAAATTTAATATTTTTTTCCTTAAACTTTAACCTTTCTAATTTAATTATTTCTTCTGATTTATCTACTGATCCATCATTAACTAAAATAACTTCAATATTATTATAACTTTGGTTTAAAATACTATTAAAACATCTATTAATAAATTTTTCTCCATTAAAGCAAGGTATTACTATGCTAACCATATTTTTTCTCCTAATTACACTATTACTTATTTCATTTACTATTAGCTTATAAAACTTTATAAGCTAATTTTCTAATAATATTTTTATTATTTTATAAAACTCATCTAACTTAATAATTCGTAACACTTGTTTTTCTCAAATATTTCATAATTGAAAATCAAAAGCTACTTTTTATTTCATTACTGTCTACTTTTTATTAAATTTATGACTATATCTAAAACATATTTAAATTCTTTACTTCTACTAAATATAATAAAATTAATAAAATTAGGTAAAATAATACATATAATTGCCTTAATCGCAATATTTACAAAAGGATTTACTATATTTATCAGCTCACATATATAATAAGAAATAATCATGTGTAAGATTCCCATGAATACATAGATAAAATATTTTTTAAAATAATGAAAAACTGATTTTTTAAAAACTTTTTTGAAGATTACCAACGGCCTATACCAATCTGCAGTTAAAAGACTTCCAATTATACTTCCAAGAACTACTCCAAACACGCCAAAATATTTTGCTAAAACTACTGATGAAGCTAAGTTTATAATTGAAAATCCAAATGGAACCCATATATCCTCTGTGTAAATACCTGCAGCACTCTTCATTGTTATTATAGGCATTCTTAATCCTGTTAAGAAATTATTTATTACAATAACAGCTACTACAGGAAAAGAAAATAAATATGATTCTCCTATCCAAATTTTTATAAAAGGATTAAATAAACATATAAAGCATACCGCTTCAAAACTATACAATACAAATGAAATAAAAAACAATACATCAAATATTTCTAAACACTTATCTTCATTTTCTTTAGCCACTAGATTTCCAAAACCAGATGTTATTGCTCCAAATAATATTCCAATATATCCATTAACTAGATTTCTTAACATGATATAATTAGAGTAAATACCTACTGATACCAAGCTTATAAATTTAGAAATTATAAGATTATCCGTTGAATTTACACAAAAATCACCTATTTTAGCTGATATTAATCCGAATATATTTTTCTTAATTATTTTACTTTCATTTTCTGGGATTTTATCTTTTGAGTTAAAATTAATATCCTTATATTCATTAGTAATAAATCTATTTTGTAAATAATTAAGTAATATAGATGAAGCTATTTGTAAAAATAAATATCCTATATAATTTTTGAATATTAATAAATATATAATTTGTAAAATTACAGTTGTTGTATTAATTTTTAATTGAATTGGAACTATTTTATATGCATTTTGGTCTGATGAAATTAAAGTCGTTTTATATGATAGAAAATATCCAACAACTATATTTATTAAATACATAAAATAAATATAGCCTATTTCTGGTGGTTGCTGACTTGGATCAACGAAAAAATCTAAATAATTATATAATATTGTTCCTATTACTAATATTACTATCCCTATTACTCTATAAGCCTTTCTATATAAACTCATTAATGAACTAATAAGTTTAGTATCATTATTAGCTATAGGCTTATATAAACTAAATCCTATAGCAGTACTTATTCCTAATTCAGAAATAGACAATAATCCAAATATATTTTGTAATAATCCTGATATTCCTAAATACGTAGCCCCTAATGTATATATAAAAACTGTTCTGGATATAAATCCTAAAATGCTTATGATAATATTGTTTGATAGTGCAAAAAAAATGTTTTTTATAGACTTTTGTACCCTCATTTTATCTTCCTTTTTTTATTCATTCATTAAAATTTTTAATTCTTTTGCTGCATCCAATGATTTTTCTTTATATGAAGACATAAATTTATCCAAATGTCCTTTTATTTTATCTTCATTACACTTCATCCATTCAAATGCTCTTGTTAAATCTTTTTCACTTTCTAGTGCTTGTACTGGTATAACATAATTCTCATATTCTCCAAATATATCCTTAGCTATTCCTTTTGCTTTTATTGAATATCCTACTACTAAAGTTGGAACACCTGTAGCATAAGCTGCTATTGTAGAGTGTGTTCTTGCTCCAATAAACATTCTACATCTTGATATATATCCCTTTAAAACTTCACAATTATCATCTTCTATTACTATCACCCTACCAGTATGTTTAAATTTATTATATAATTCCATAGATGGAATCCTATCATCATTATTATCTTCCCAAATTACATGTGGAATAAGTGCAATATTCATATCAGTATTTTTAATTATATCTTCTATTAATACTTCATAATTTTTCATAGTAATTCCACTTATTTTTTCATTTTTCATTATCATAGGGCTTATATTTATACCTACTGTATTACCTTCTATAAATCCCTTTGGTAAGTCCTTATTAATCTTATTTAGTTGAAAAGCAGGATCTGGATATAATTTCACATTTGCACCTATATCTTCTAACGCACTTAATGTTAATGTTTCTCTAGTAATAATCAAATCATAGTTTCTTAAATCTTCTGCCATTTCTTCATCTATTTTACTTGGTTCGACTGAGCATCCCCATAAAACAGTTTTTATACCTTTTTTTCTTAGCATATTATGTAACATAGTAAATCTTTGGTATCCTGGATAACAATAGTTATCTCCCCCAATTGATAATGCTATTGTACTTTTATCTTGTCCATAAAATGTATCTCTATATTCTAACTCTTCTGATTTTAGTCTATTATTAAATAACTTTATATTTAAATACGCATTAGCATATGCTAATGTTAATTTACTAACTCTATTTTTTTCATCAACAACATTAACAACCTTATCTAAGTTATACTTTTTATCCTCATTTCTTCCACCTGATGCTAATGTAACAATTGCATTATCATATTTATTTCTTAATATTTTAGCTGTTGATCTTACTATTGCCTCACATCCATGATTTCCACTTCCATTATGTCCATATAAAAAGAATCTATTTTTACTCATACTTACCTCCAAATTTCTATTTACCAAATTTTTTATTCATAATAAATTTATATATATTGCATGAATAGGATAATACTATAAATACTATTTTCTCATTACTATTAATACTTTTATTAATTATTAACTCTCTTCTATATCTAGCTAATAATTTTTTCGTTTCATTCATATATAAAACACTACTCTTTTTCTTCCACTTACTATCTATTTGTTTTATATCAGAAATATACATAATAACTTGAGAAATTACTCCGTAAAATGAAGTATCCCATATACTTGGAATTTTTAACTTTATAAATTCTAAAATATCATAGGCAGCTTTTATACTATCTCTACTTGGCTCTTTAATAAACTTAGCCATAGCACCTATGCCCTCTCTATGTAAGTAATAATATCTACATCTAGTTGTAAATACAACATTACCAGCTTTGTATATAGCTTTATAACTAAAAATTAAATCTTCATATACTTTTAATTCTGGAAAATACAAATCATTTTCAAATAAAGATTTGTGTATTAATTTACCACAAGGTCCACCATTTAAATTTTTAAATTCAAATAATTCCTTTAAAGCTTTAGTAGAAGAATAGATTCCATTCTTCATTTCCTTCATTGAAATTAAAGTACCATCTTCCTTTACAGATCGTATTCCACATATACTCATTTTTACATTATTATTTACACATTCATCATATAAAACCTTCAAATAATTCGAATCAATATAATCATCACAATCAATAAAGCATATATATTCTCCTACTGCACTATTAATTCCTATATTTCTTGCATTACTTACTCCAGAATTATTTTGATGTATTACATTTATTCTTTGATCCTTCTTGGCTAATTCCTCACATACTTGTCCACTGTTATCACTTGAACCATCATTTACTACTATTATCTCAAATTCCTTTAAAGTTTGTTTTTGTAAGTTTTTTAAACAACTTTTTATATATTTTTCTCCATTATATACTGGAACTATAACACTAATTTTAACCATATTATTTACCTTAATTGGCGAATTGCCTCTTTCTTCTTAGTGATAAAATATATCCAAAAGGTAATGCTATTAGTGTTAACAACTTTGCATTACTTTTAAATATATAACTACATTCTTTACCTATAATAGATAAAGCTATATGCTGACATGCATAATTAAATCTATCTTTAAATCCTTTAGTAAATTTTAATTTATGATTATATAACATAGCATATCCCATTGGATTATTTTTTAATAAATTCCAATTTCCTCTTGTCAAACCATCCTCTAAATAATCACATATATATATGATATCTTTATGCCATCTTACTTTATATCCACTTAATGACATTTCATTTAAAACTATCTCTTCAGGTGAAAATTTCTCTCCATTCCAAACCTCAAACGGAAAATTTTTTAATATTTTTATTTTATATGCCTCACACATATCTGCATCTAAATTATATTTACTTCTATCTATATTAGTCGCATCTAAATAACCTATACTTTCATCAATATTAGGTTCGATTCCTTTAATATATTTCATATTAGGAAATGCTCTAGCTGCGCCTACTGCAACTATATCCTCTACTTCATCTACTTCTTTTATCCATATTTCTAATTTTTTTATTGCATCTTCTAGTAAATAATCATCCGAATCAACCATAAAAAAATACTTTCCTTTAGCTAGTTCTACTCCCTTATTTATAGCTCGTGGCTTTCCACCATTCTCAAATTTATAATACCTTATATTAAATTTATTATCACTTTTACACCAAGTATTAAATAAATCTTCTGTGTTATCACTAGATCCATCATCTATAACAAGCCACTCAAAATTAAATGAACTTTGAGCTTTTAGTGACTTATATAATTTTTCAATAATATATCCTCTATTATAAGTAGGAGTAAAAACTGTTATTAATATGTTATCCATCTTAAATTTTCCCCTTTAAAACTCCATATCTAATTTTTCTATAAATAACTTCTATTCTTTTCCTTATATACAGCAATATCAATAATACAAAACTGCTCTTGCTTTTTATTAAAAGTATAATTATCCTTTTAAATAAATTTTGATTATCACTAGTTAAACTCATTACAATTCTTTGATCACCATAAATTCTATTAATTACTTTTTTATTTTTACTAAAAGAATAATCAAACTCCTCATATAAATAACATAATGTAAAACTAGTTATAACTTTATTAATAATATTTTCATTATTAATATTTAACGAATTATTTTTACTAAGCATATTTTTAGCCTTTAAATTAATAAGTATCTGAGTAAAATAATCATTTTTAAAATTTATGCTAGTAGACGAATTTTCAGCATTTTGTAAATAATAGTAATATGATTCATTACAAAAATATATATCATTAATATAATCATATAACGTTAAATAAAAATCTAAATCCTCTGCTAATTTAATATTTTTATCAAATTTCAGTCTTATTTTTTCTATTAAACTTCTCTTTATCAATTTATTACTAACACACCCATATAGTCCTGTGCTAAACTGTTCTTCTACAAAATTATCCATTAAATCTTGTTTGTTTTTTAATCCGTTTAATGAAGGTATTATTTTACTTATACTATTATAATCTTTATCAACTTTTGTTAATCCAGTTAAAATTATATCTGGAGTATATTTATCAATTATCTTTTTTAATTCTTTAAACATATCTAAATCAATATAATCATCGCCATCAATAAATTGAATATATTTACCTTTTGCATGTTCTAATCCTATATTTCTTGCATTAGAAACTCCTGAATTATTTATGCTTATTATCTGAATTCTATTATCTTTTCTAAAAAATTCATTACATATTTTTAAAGAATCATCACTAGACCCATCATCTACTATTATTAATTCAAAATCCTTAAATGTTTGATTAAGTATGGAATTTATAGATCTATTTAAATAATTCATCTTATTATACACAGGCATAATTATACTTATTTGAGTCATCTAATTTCCCACCCTAAATATATATTTATAATTTTCTTTCATACTAATTAATTTCTTATATAATATTGGATTTATATAAAATATAATAAATCTTATCTTGTCTTTTAATAATATTTTTTTATTTATAATTTCCAATAAAATCTTATTATACTGTTCAAAATACCTCTTATAGTCAATTTCATTATCCAATTCTTTTATTTTAAAATAATAACCAATATTTACATCACAATATTCTTTTAAACTTTTTATAAATAAGTCAACATATCCTACACTCTTAAACAAGCTACATCTTTCATATAAAATATCTAAATTAACAAGATTCTCTTTAGAAAACTTTTTGTTAGTTATAGACTGAGCAACTTGAATATATTTATATAATGGTTGTCCTAATAGATATATATTTAACTTTTTACTATATATTTGCGTACAAATCTGCTCATCTTCATGAATAGAGTTTATAAATCTTAGATTATTAAATATACTCTTTTTATAAATTTTATTCCAAATGCATACACACAAAGCATTTTTATGCTGACCTTCATAAATAAAATCCATGAACTCTTTACTCGTATATATTCCCTCTAAACCATTCATTAAATCTTTGTTATATAAAGAAATATTATCTTTTGTAAAATATTCAAAATTACAAGCACATATATCTACTTTTTGTTTAATAGCATTTTCATATAAAATTTCATACATATTTTCTTCTATCCAATCGTCACTATCTAAAAAAGCTATCCATTGCCCAGTTGCCAAATCTAAACCTATATTTCTAGCAGAAGATACACCTTCATTTTCTTTATGAATAACTCTTATTCTACTATCACTCTTAGCATAATAATCACAAATTTCTCCACTTTTATCTGTTGAACCATCATTTATTAATAATATCTCTATATCTTTCATTGTTTGATTAATTGCACTTTCTATGCACTTATTTAAATACTTTTGTACATTATATACCGGTATAATAATACTTATTAATGCCAATTAAAATCTCCGCCCTTTCAATTATCTAGTATAAAATAATAAAGAGTATATCCAACTTAATTTATATTTTATTAATATAGTTACTATTTTTAATCCCTTAGACACTTGTGGTATTTTAAACTCTTTAAATATTTTTCTTACTCTATCATTACACATTATTTCTTTGCAATTTTTGCTCTTTTCTATAAATACGAGATTTGATTTTCCATTTTCTGATAGCATATTTAATGTAAAATACAACATATTAATCTTTATTTGTCTTGAAAAATCAAAGTCACTCTTGTTAAAATATTTTTCCATTCGTTCATTTATTTTTATATATGAATCCCATTTATTTTTATTGTAAGTTGATGTCGTAGAATTGGGATTATAAAAATAATTATAAAAGTATTTATTTTTCATATAATAAAATCTATTAGCATTATACATAGATTTAGATCCAAATATAGAATCCTCACAATAATGAATATCTTCATCATAAAATATATTATTTTTAATTAAAAATTCCCTTTTAAATAGACATGTACAATTTGATATTGTAGGTGGAAATTCTATATTTTCAAACATAATTAAACACGGGAATACTTCCTTTTTTATTCTATCCTTATCATAAAATCCACTCGATATTGGTTGAGATACATTGTATGATTTATCTACTCCCTTTTTAGAAAAATCACACATTATAAAATCCACATTAAATTCCTCTGCCTTTTCATACATACTCTTATACATATTAGATTCAATCCAATCATCTGAATCTATAAAGCTTATATATTTACCACTTGCTAACCTAATTCCATCATTTCTAGCAGCTGCTACACGAGAGTTTTTTTTATGTATAACCTTTATTCTACTATCTCTTCTTACGTATTCATCACAAATACTCGCGCTTGAATCTGTAGATCCATCATTCACTAATATTACTTCAATCTCTTTCATCTCTTGATTTAATATACTATCTACACATCTTTTTAAATATTTTTCAACATTATATACTGGAACAATTACACTTATAATAGGTAAACTATCGAATACCATACTTGTACTCCTTTTATTAATACTATTTAAAACATTTCATATAATTTTTTTAACTCATATTTGTTACTATAATCCGTGTTTCTTGAATTATTAGCTAACTTTTCTTTTAACTCTTTATTTCTATATAGCTTTTCTACTCCATTAGCAATGCCATCAATTGATAACTCACATATATATCCATCAATATTTTCTCTAACTTGACTTTTTGCTGTCGTATAATTTGTTATAATAACAGGCTTTCCAAGTATTTGAGCCTCACCTACAGTAACAGCTTTTCCTTCATATCTAGAAGGTTGTACATAAATATCACATACTTTCATATATGGATAAGGATTAGTTTTTTTACCTAATAATATAAAGCTATCTTTTAAGTTATTTTCTTCTATTAGTTCTTTTATAATAGCTTCATCTCCACCATATCCAACAACATACCATTTAATATTTGTAAATCCTCTGTCATGTAATACTCTTAAAGCCCTAACAGCATTATCAATGCCTTTAGCATGTGAAAGTCTTGCTACTGAAAGCAACTTAAAGCTATTATCTTTACTAATGTCATCATCTACCTTTTCTTCCGACATTCTTCTTATAAAATCAGGTGAAGTTATATTTTCCATTACCTTAACTTTATTATGTAAACTAGGATACTTTTTTAAGAAAGCATTTTTACATTCTTCTGATACTGCCATTATATAATCAAACTTATTCCACATTTTTAAGTCCATTTTTATATCAGTTTCTATTGTTGAATAATCTGTATGTATCCAAGCTATTTTAGTTTTAGCTTTAACCTTTTCTGCAACGAAATAATGAGGCCAAAGATAGCTTATTGCTACATCATATTCTTTATCTAGCTTAGGTAAAAAAGGTAATGCATATTTCCACATAAGCTGCATTTGAACTACACTTTCAGTATTATTCTTATTATCTTTTTTTGATAGTTCTCCAATTAATTTTGCTAATAATCTAGATGCTCCTAAAAATACTTTTCCTTCTTTTATAGTTTGTCCTATACCTTTTCTAAAAGTTGAATATGATTTGTGTTCTTCTAATAAATTAACTTTATCAGTTAAAAGATTCATAAAATCACCGGTATGTCTATATAACATTAAGTCAACTTCATTATTCTCATAATCGAAATTATTTAACATACTTATTAAACTTCTTTCAACTCCACCAACTTCCATATCAAAAGATGATATTAATATCTTCCTCATAATTTCACTCCTAGTTTATATCGATTTTATAAACATCTAATAAAGTATTAACTATATCTTCTATTTCATATCCTTTAGCTTTAAAGGCTTCTTCTATAGCTTCTTTATTATTATTTTTTTTGCCTATAAGCTTTAATGCTTCATCTGCCCATTTATCTATTCCATCATCTAGCTTAATTTGCTTTACAAGTCCTATTCCTAAATCTGCTTCTGGCTGTATAGCCTCTGATACTAAACAAGGCAATCCACTTGCTTGTGCCTCTAACATAACCAATCCTAACCCCTCATATATAGAAGGGAAAAGAAATATATCACAGCTATTCAATATTAAATCTACATCTTTCCTTAACCCTAGGAAAAAAACATTATCACTAATTCCTAATTTGATTACCTTTTTTTCTATCTCTTCCTTTAATGGTCCATCTCCAACTAAAATCAGCTTTATCCTATTATCTTTATTTATCATTTTATTTGCTACTTCTATTAAAAAGTTATGATTTTTAGCATCTACAAATCTTCCAATATGTCCAGTAATAATATCATCATCATTTAATTTTAATTTTTTTATTAAGTTAATATTATTATTAAAATTTAAAAACTTAGTATAATCCACATAATTAGGTAATACCTTATATTTATTATTCTTAATTATATTTTTTCCAAATAAGTATTCTCCTGCACTATTACTACATGCAATATAATTAGTCGAAAATAATATTATTAAAATTCTCATAATAGTAAAATAAATCTTTTTTATAATACTATTTCCCATATCTAAATTAGTATGTGAATGTGATATTCTTATTTTAGTTCCTGCTAATTTTGCTGCTATCATAGCTATTCCACAATTAAACAAAGTATGAGCATGAACTATATCATATCTTCCTTCTTTTATAATTTTATATAAATTCTTAATAGCCTTTAATTGCCCTATTTCAGCAGGAGATTTTGTGCTAATAATCTTTCCACCTAGCTCAATAATTTCCTTATCATAATATCCATCTCTATCATAATAAGATATAAAGTCGAATCTAATATCTTTATGAATTTGCCTATATAAATTCATAAGCATAGTTTCCGTTCCACCTATATCCATTCCACCTACTACATGTAATACTTTTTCTTTTTTATTCATATTAATCTCAACTTTCTATACTTAATAAAAGAAATTAATTATATTAAATTTACTTGTATAATTTATTCCACTCATCTTAGAATCTACTACAAAAAATACGATATAACATAAAATTAAGAAATAATATATAACTCTTTTCTCTTTAATATTATTAAAAGATTTTTTTATTATAAAAGGTAATGTTATAAGTACATATAACTGAGTATATATAGTAAATCTTGCAAATATCCAATTATAATAGGATATAGCCATTATAAGAAAATTAATCAAAGTCATATTTATAAATATGTTACCATTTTCCCATTGTTTCAAACTTTCTCTCTTTATATATGACAACATTACTGGCACAAAATAAACTATTACTCTAATAATATTTGCTCCACCTTCATTAAAATCTTCATATCCTGCATATTTCGAATTTCCTAATATTTTGTATATTAAACTTATTGCTGGCTCATAAAATATCATCACTACAATAAAAGCTATAATTGCAACCCATATCTGTTTAGACCATTCCTTCTGTATCGCAACTAAATATATTGGAATCATAACCAGTGCGGATATATGAAAAGTAGACAGTGCTATCATAATAAGACAATATGTTTTAAACTTTCTATTAATAATCAGTGGAGTACATAAAAATATTATTGATGCAACTAACGATTGTCTAATTCCATTCATTGTAACTATATAATATGAGACCATATATAAAAATACACCTAATTCAAAATTATCCTTTGAATATTTTCTGATGACCCATATATTGCATACATTTATTATTAATGAAGTTATTAAAATCATAAATTGTGGATCTTCAGATATACTTTTTAATATCATAAGAAATATTGTAAATCCTGGCTCATAAGCTGAATTAGCAATATCATAATTAGGAGTAATTGAATTATATGAATGTACATAATAATATGTGTCCCCTATTCCACTTCTTAATCCTGATACTAAAGTAAATATACTAATTATTACTATAGTAATTAATAAATTTGCATTACCATTTTTATCTTTAAAAATTACTGCTAATATTGCTAAAACAAATGTAATTATCAATGTAAAATAAAAAATATCCACACTTTCTACCCCTCTATATTAACTTCTGATATACTTACATTATTATGATATCTTCTAATTAAAGCTATTGGTATAAACATAGTAACTAATGGTTTTAACAAGTATAAATAATATTTCAATGGAATACTTAACCTTTTATATCCTCTACAACTTATTACAAATACATTAAAATAATTTCTAAATGTTCTTCTCTTATAAGCATCATTATCATCTCTTACTTTATATAATGCATCGTCTAAGTTATATCCTTTAAAACCTTCTTCAAAAAATCTAAACCATAAATCCATATCTTCACAACGAGTTGTATACTTAGTTACTCTATATCCATTTAATTTTTCATAAACTTCTCTCTTAGCTAATATAGTAGCATGACAAAAAGCTGTTCCTTTTATCATTGTAAATTTATTAGGTATATTCTCTTCTATGCCCCTTATTCCATTTATTCCATTTTCATCGAATGAAACCATTTTTGTTCCAACTAAATCATATTCTTCATTCTCACTTAAAAACTTAACCTGTTTTTCTAATCTATCATTTAAAGATATATCATCACCATCTTGTCTTGCTATATAATCCCCAGATGCGATCTCAAGGCATCTATTAAGTGTAGGAGCTAATGTTATATTATTTTCATTTGTAATAATCTTTATTTTATCTGGATATTTATTAGCATATTCTTTAGCTATATCTAAAGTTTTATCTTTAGAACAATCATCACACATAATAAGCTCCCAATTATCATATGTTTGTCCTAATATAGAATCTATACTTTCTCTTAAAGTACTTTCACAGTTATATATCCCCATTATTACAGAAACTTTTGGATTCATATGCTCCTCCTAATTCAAACTTTTGTATATGTCCATTAACTCCTTATTAACATTAACAACATCATAAGGTTCAATTTCTCTAACTATTTCTTCATCACTACTTTCATAAGTAGCAGCAACTTCTAGCATTATTTCTTTCATATAGTAATATTCTTTAATTGTTCTTGCTGTTGCTTGAAAGTCTCCAACTTTAACTAACTGTCCAACATTTTCATTGCAAACTAAATCTCTACATCCTCTAATATCTGTAGCAATAACTTTCTTTCCATTTGCCATAAGCTCCATAATATTTCTTGGAAGCCCTTCTCTATATGAAAGTAATGTTCCTATATCACTTATATTGATAAGTTCATTAACATCATTTCTAAAGCCTAAGAATAAAACCTTATCCCTAACCCCTCTAGCTAAGGCTTCTTGCTTTAATTCATTAAGCTTATCACCCTCACCAACAAACATTACTTTAAGTCTTGGACAATCTTCTTTTAATAATTCAATTGCTTTTATAAGCTGTATTTGGTTTTTATTTTCATTAAGCTCTGCAATCATTATTACAACAAAATCCTCATCTTTAATATTAAGCTCTTGTTTCTTTCTTTTTTGTTCTTCATAACTTAATGTTTTATATGAATTTAAGTCTAATCCAACACCTTTAACTAAATAGCTTTTTTTAGGCTTAAGCTTTGACTTTGTAATTTCATAATCTTCACTATTTATATTGATAGTAACATCAGTAAATTTTGCCATAACCTTCTCAATTGGATAATATAAAAGCCACCCTGCCTTTGATCCACCTTTTAAGAAATGATACCCATGAGCTGTATAAATAGTTTTTAGCTTAGGGAATTTAACCTTAAGTAATCTACCAAATATAGAAGCTATAGGTGTATGAACATGAACTATTCCATACTGATTTTCCTTTTGAATTTTTATAAGCTCCTTAAAAGCTTTAAAGTTTCCAATACTTAAAGGACTTCTGCTAAATGGAACCTCAAAAACTCTAACTCCCTTTTCAATTAAACCTTTATCAATTTCCTTATCAATAGAACATGCAATATCAACGCTATATCCATTTTCTAAAAGCATCTCTATATGAGGAATTAAAAAAGCATTAACAGTTCTACTAACTGTAGTTATATATAAAACTTTTTTCATATTTTCTTTACTCTTATCTTTTTCATTATTTTCTTCTAGCTTTACTATGCTAGCATCATTTATTTCTTTCTTTTTAATAATCTTACTTGGAACTCCAACATTAGTTGTATTGCTTAAAACATCCTTAACTACAACTGCACCAGCTCCAATAATTGAACCTTGTCCAACAGTTTTACCTTGAATTACAGTAGCTCCAGATCCAATAAGCACTCCTTCTTCTATAAGATCATTTCCAGAAATATTAACATTCCAAAGAAGTGAGGCATAATCTTTTATGATAGAATCATGACCAATACCACATTTTGGACTTACAATAACATGATCGCCTATAGTAATATTAGTAGTCATAATTACACCTGGATAAATTATAGTCCCAGCACCAATGCTAATGCTTTCATTAATAAAAACATCTGGATGAATTATAGTAGCAAAGTCAAAATCATCCTTTAGCTTATCTACAATATTTTTCTTAACTCTATAATTAGCTATAGCAACAACAATATTAGGTTTATTAATATAAGTTATGTCACCATTATTTCTATATCTATCTAAATAGCTTAAACCACCTAAAACAACATATCCATTAACAACTTTTCCCCACATAGATTCATTATCATCAACAATCCCTAGTATGTTCCACTTTGGAGTCCTAGCATTTATCTGCTCAATAATCAAAGCAACTTCTCTACCAACTCCACCAGCACCGATAATTATAATATCCATTTTCCTACCTCCCTCTACAATGTGATTTTTAATAATGTTATTATAGTTAGACATTAATTTTAATATGTAATATTTATACAATGCTGAAATAAATGTTTCATATTAATATTTTAATCTTCATAATAATAGTAATAATAACTATCCTTTTTGTTTTCTACGGCATTTAGTACTGTTCCAACAACATTAGATTTAACTTTTTCTAGTTCCTTATATCCTTTAACTATATCAACACTCTTTGTTACTCCAGCTCTTACAACTAAAATAGTTCCATCAACCTTTGCTGATAGTACAACCCCATCATTTATATTTCTAACTGGAGGTGTATCAATAATTACATAATCATAAACATCCTTTAAAGCTGCTATTAAATCTTCCATTGCTTTTGAAGAAACCATTTCTGCTGGATTTGGTGTTTTTTGACCTGCTGTAATAATATGTACATTATCTTCTATCTTATTAACAACCTCATTAACCTTTTTCTTACCAATAAGGCAATCTGTTAATCCTGCAGTATTTGCTACTCTAAATTTTTTATGTATTGTAGGCTTTCTTAAGTCAGCATCAACAATAATAACTTTTTTTCCACCTTGAGCTAAAACAAAAGCTAAATTACCAGAAACAGTAGACTTTCCTTCTCCTGGATTACTACTAGTAACAACTAATGTTTTTAACTTCTTATCAACAGATGAGTATTCTAAACTTGTTCTTAGTCCTCTATAAGCTTCTGCTAATAAAGATTTTGGATTTTCTTTAACAGTTAACATATTATGCCCTCCTAACTTGCCTTTTTGTTATTTCTTTTATTTTTCTTGCTTCTGCTTATTTCATCATCTTCTAAAGGTAATTCCCCTAATACTGGTATTGGTAATAATTTTTCTAAATCTTCTCTTCTTGCTAAAGTATCATCTAAATAATCTAAAACAAATACTAATCCAATTCCCATTAATAAACCTGCAATAAGCCCTACTAAAACTACCTTAGCCTTTGCTGGTACTTTTTCAACTACCTTTACACTTTCAATAACCTTTGTATATGTATTTAAAACTATTTCTTTTACTCCAACTTCAAACTCACTAGATAATGTACTTACTACCTTTTCTGCTGTTGTTGGGTTATCCGAAGTATATCCTATAGTAAGTATTGGTGCATTTTGCGATGCAGTAAAGCTTAATCCACCCATAAGCTGACCTGGAGTCATATTTAAGTTTCCTTTGTCTATAACTTTTTTCATAAAGTCATCTGTTTTGATTATTTCTATGTATGAATTTATTAAACTAGCATAACTACTTAATTCACTACTGCTATAATCACCTTGAATATTTTCATTTTTCCCTGCAAATATCTTAACTGTTGCTGTATAGCTTGACTTCATTTTAAATGTAGCAAAAATACCAGCTAATAATGTAAATGCTAATGCACAAATTACTATTAATTTAAATCTTTTCTTTAAAACATATAAAAGCTCATCAATATTTAAAGTCTTTTCGTCCATTTTTTCCTCCTAATCAGTAACTACCCGCGGGGCCAATCCAAAAATTGGATTGACCCCGCGGGTCATCCATTAATTATTTCCATTAAAGAATTCTGCTGTAGCTTGACCTTCTTGGCTTATTCCTTCTCTCTTAGAGACTTTATAAAAAGTCATAAAGAATATTTTTATATCAAGCCATAAACTCCAGTTTTCAACATACCAAACATCAAGCTCAAACTTTTCATTCCAAGTTAATGAGTTTCTTCCATTAATTTGAGCCCATCCAGTAAGTCCTGGTGTTACATCATGTCTTTTTATTTGTCTTTCGTTATATAAAGGAAGATATTGAACAAGTAATGGTCTTGGCCCAATTAAACTCATATCTCCTTTTAATATATTTATAAGCTCTGGTAATTCATCTAAGCTTAAGCTTCTTAAAGTTTTACCAAGCTTAGTCATTCTAAGCTCATCTGGAAGCTGATCCCCATTCTTATCAACAGCATCCTTCATAGTTCTAAACTTAATCATCTCAAACTCTTTATTGCCCTTTCCAATTCTCTTTTGTCTAAAGAATATTGGACTACCAAGCTTTGTTCTTATAAGTATTGCACATATAAGTAAAACTGGTGATAATACTATAAGCCCCCCAAGAGCACAAAGTATATCAAACACTCTTTTTATTACTAAACTAAATCTATTCATTAAATAATCCCCTAAAACTACTTCACTACAATTTTATATAAATACACTTTTTACTATATTTATAACTTTATCTATTTCTTCTTCAGTCATTTTTGTATCTGATGGTAAGCATAATCCCCTATTGAATATTTCTTCTCCTACGCTTATTCCATATTCATTATGATTGAAGAATTCAAATTCACTATAGTATGGTTGCATATGCATTGGCTTCCATATTGGTCTACTTTCAATGTTCTTTTCTTCTAAAGCTAATATAATATCAAGTGGCTTAACCTTGCTTTCTTCCTTTAAAGTCATACAAGATAACCAGTAGTTTGGCTCACCATATTCACAAATTGGCATCATTGCTATATCTTCAATATCTTTAAATGCTTCTGTATATCTTTCAAAGATATGCTTCTTTTGAGCTATTCTTTCGTTTAAAACTCTAAGTTGTCCTCTACCAATACCTGCTGTTATATTTGACATTCTGTAGTTGTAGCCAAGCTCTGTATGTTCGTAATGTCTTGCATTATCTCTAGATTGAGTTGACCAAAATCTAGCCTTTGCTATTTTTTCAACATCATCTGAAACTAACATTCCACCACCTGAAGTAGTGATTATTTTATTTCCATTAAATGAAAATACTCCAAACTCACCAAAGGTACCTGTTTGTTTTCCTTTATATGTCGCTCCAAGTGATTCTGCTGCATCTTCAATTATTGGAGTGTTGTATCTATTACAAATTTCCATGATTTTATCCATATCAGCTGATTGTCCATAAAGATGAACTACTATAACAGCTCTAGGCATTTTGTTTTCTTCCTTAGCTTTAATAAAAGCTTTTTCTAAAGCTAAAGGTGACATATTCCAGCTTTCTGGTTCTGAATCTATAAATACTGGCTCTCCATGCTCATACATTATTGGATTACAACTTGCTGCAAAAGTTAAACTTGTACAGAAAACCCTATCTCCCTTTTTCATTCCAATTGCCTTTAAAGCTAAATGAATTGCTGATGTTCCTGAAACTAAAGCTGCTGCATCCTTAGCCCCAACATACTCTGCAACTTCCTTTTCAAAATTATTGACATTTGGTCCAAGAGGTGCAACCCAGTTAGTATCAAAAGCTTCCTTAACAAAGTCCTGCTCCATTCCACCCATATGAGGAGATGCTAAATATATTCTCTTATTTTCCACGTTCTATTCCCCCAATCTTTTTTATTTAGGGGAATTTGCTTCTCCCCCATTACTTCATATTGCTCTTTCATGACTTACTTCTAGATCAACTTAATAAAATTACTCCTATGATAAAACACTTAAAAATTATTTACAAAATTTATATAATATTGAAGTGAATATTTAATATTAACCTTTCTAAATAACCTTACTATTTATTTCTTCTGGTTCTTTAAATGTATCAACAACCATCTTTAATTGTTTCTTAAGTCTAATCTTACTTCCTTTAGTTGCATATTTTAAAAGTTCTTCTGTCTTTTGAGCGATATCATCAATTTCAAAATCTCCTGGTTTTCCTATAAATATCTTCTCATGCTTTGTTTCTGTTAACCCTTCTTCATTCATAAGAAGTTCTTCATATAGCTTTTCTCCTGGTCTAAGTCCAGTAACTTCTATCTTTATATCTCTATGTGGCTCATATCCACTTAGCTTTATAAGATTTTCTGCTAAATCGTATATTTTAACTGGTTTACCCATATCAAGTACAAATATTTCTCCACCTTCTGCATAAGCTCCAGCTTGAAGTACCAATTGTGATGCTTCTGGTATTGTCATAAAGTATCTTGTTATCTCCTTATGAGTTAAAGTAACTGGCCCACCTGCTGCTATTTGCTTTTTGAATAATGGAATTACTGAACCATTACTTCCAAGTACATTACCAAATCTAACTGCAACAAATTCTGTATCACTTACTTTGTTAAATGCTTGTACTATCATTTCACACATTCTCTTAGTTGCACCCATTATATTTGTAGGATTTACCGCTTTATCTGTTGAAATAAGAACAAATTTTTCCACTCCATAGCTATTTGCAAATTCTGCTGTATTGAAAGTACCAACAACATTATTTTTAATAGCTTCTTCTGGGCTAATCTCCATTAGTGGAACATGCTTATGAGCTGCTGCATGGAACACTACATTTGGATTATATCTTGTATAAATCTGTCTTAATCTTTGCCTATCTCTAACTGAACCTATAAGAGTAACTAAGTTTAAATCTGGATATGTTCTTTTAAGTTCATTTTGAATATCGTAGGCATTATTTTCATAAATATCAAAAATTATAAGTTGTTTTGGTTTAAATTTAGAAATTTGTCTGCAAAGTTCAGAACCGATAGATCCCCCACCACCAGTAACTAATACAGTTTTTCCTTCTAAATAATCTGCTATACCATCGTGATCTAATTTGATAGTTTCCCTTCCTAATAAGTCTTCTACATCTACATCCCTTATTTTATTAATAGAAAACTTACCATCTATCATTTCAGCTACACCAGGCATAATTTTAACTGCAATTTTTGCTTCTGTGCATTTTTCTATAAGCTCTTTTAAAACTTGATCTTTAATAGAAGCAATAGCAATTATAATTTCATCTACTTTTTTTTCTTTAGCAACTCTTATGATGTCTTCTCTATTTCCGTAAACTTTAACCCCATTTACATATGTCCCTAACTTTTGTCTGTCATCATCAATAAAAGCTACTACTTTTCTCTTAAGTTGTGGAAATTTCTTATATTCATTTGAAACAAGTGCTCCCCCAGAACCTGCTCCTATAATAAGTACTCTTTTTAAATCCTCTGGATTACTAGCTTCATTATACATAATAGCTCTTCTTAAAATTCTCCATGCAACTCTAACTCCATTACAAAGAATTAAAATCATAATCCCAGCAAGTAAAGTGACCATTAAAGGAATTCTTTCTTTACTAATTAGTGAAATTAAAACAGATACTACTCCCCCCAAAGTAACTGCTATAACTCCATTAACAATTTCATTAATCCCAGCTAATGTCCATATACTTTTGTATTGTTTAAATATGTAAAAAATTAAAATATAAATAATTGCACTTAAAATCACTTTTCCAAAATGACTACCAAAACTTGCTATGATTTGAATTAAAGTGCTATCACTTAAATAGAATCTAAATATAAACCCTAAAAAATAAGATAGTAGTATTAAAACAAAATCAGTAATAACTAAAGTTGTCATCTTAATCTTTCTATTACTTAAGATATCCTTCATCATCATCCCCCCTTTGTATGTTAAATTTTAAACATTGTTAACGTTAACTTAATTCTAAGATATACCATTAGTGTTGTTTAAAACCAACTACATTTAATGATATTTTTCTCCTCATAATATCAATTTAATTATAACACGCTTTACTATTTTAATAAAATTTATAATTTTATAATAATCTTCCACTGAAAACGTTTGTTTTTCTCTAATAAATTCCTTGCATTCCTTTATTTTTATTAGCTGTTCTACACAATTCATTTTTTTTACTGTATCCTTCTATTTTTTCTAACTTTATTTGAGTAAGACTGTTTTTTATCAATTAAACTTTATATATTAAAAAATAATTTTTGTCGAATACTGACGATTAATTTTTTTATATTTTTTATATCTTTTTATTTTTCTTCTGCTTTTCTTATATTCTCCTCATGTTTTTCTTATGTTTTTCTTATAATCTTTATAAATTTATAGTTTTTAGTTTTTCATATATAAATATATTTAAATTTTATTAATTATTAACTGTATTTATCCATATTTTAATTTGTACTTATCTTTATTTTTATAGCAATTACCTTTTCGTTGTTATTTTTGAATTCTTATTATAATTTTATTTATAATTACTAATACATAAATCTTAATATCTATATATTTATTTTACATATTATGGTATAATATTTTTATGAATGTTATCTCAAAATTCCTTTCTGATTCCTCAAACCACTCTTCCAAATTATCCTATCAAATCACATTTTCAAACTAACCTTAATATTACCCTTTACTAAAGCACAATTAATGTAAATATTCTATCTATTCTATATCCTACTTTCTCTTATCTTTTCTCGCTATAATATATTTCCCATCCTATATCTTACTCTGTTATATTTTGTCCAAAGATATATCTATCTTTATTTAAATACTTAGATTTACTTAAATACTTATCTAATAACATTAACTTCTTCATACTCCTACTACTTCTTACATCTGTCATATCTTATCCCCGTATATCTTGCCCCTGTTATACTCTATTTAAATGTAATCTTGATTCTCTTCTTTATCACTGATTACACTCCCAGTATTTCATATCTTAATTTTTCTAATAATTCATATACTAAAATTTTTAAAGAAGGTGATTTATATTGAAAGAATACTCAAACTCTCCAAAGCTAGAAATTTTAAAAAGTGCCCAAGCTGGTGATGAATCTGCCAAGCTTTGTATCATAAATAAATATGAAAAACTAATCTTAAAATACTCAAATTCCTATCATTTAAAGAACTATGATATTGATGACTTAATTCAAATAGGAAATATGGCTGTTCTTTATGCAATTAATAAATTTGACCTAGAAAAAGGTAACCGTTGTATTGATTCCTATATGATTAACTCCATAAAAAATGCTTACAGAAATCTTGGTAGAGAAAACATTAAGTATTCAAATGAATCTAGTCTTAATATTCTTGTTAAAACTGGTGATTACGTTAGTGAAATTATCGACTTAATTGAAGATAATATAAATATTGAAAATCTAGCTATAGACAAGGACTCTATAAAAACATTAACTGAAGCTCTAACCCACCTATCTAACTTTGAAAAAAATCTAATAAAGGAAGTTTACCTAACTCCAAAAGGCTCTTTATTAAAATATTGCAAATCAAATAACCTTTCATATAATCAAACTAGAACAAAACTAAAATCAATTCTCAAATTTCTAAAAGAATCTATAAGTTAATATCTTACCCCAAAATGTAAATTAATAAAAAGCAAAAGTCAGCATAACTCTGATTTAAAATCAAATTTACACTGACTCTTACTGTCCTCATGCTTTTTATTTAAAAGTTGCCATTTTTAAACTGAACATGCTTATTATTAAATTACCTATGACTACTAATCTCTATCTTTAAGTTTTACCAAATCCCTAAAAGCTTTTTTCTTTCCTTAATAAACTTTCCACTAAACTCTATTTCTCCATCTTCAACTAATAAATTAGAATTTTTCTTAAAATCTTCCTTATATTTTTTATCAATAGAATCTATTAAATCAAAAGCTTCTGTCATATCTGTGCTTCTGCTTTCATCTCTATGAGCATCTGACCCTATAAAGCTATAAACTCCATTTTCAAGATACTTCATAGCAAGCTTCTTAACATCTTTTCCAAAATACCCAGTTAAGCTACCTGCATTAAGCTGAAATAAAAATCCTTCTTCTATAAAATTATTAATTAACCATGGTTTCTTCAAGAACACTTTATATCTTTCTGGATGGGCTATAATTGCTACTATACCTCTTATTTGTAATTCATATATATCATTTAAAATTGCATCTATATCAAAATCCCTCATAGGAAATTCAATTAACATATATCTAGATTTATTTATTGTCCCAATAATACCATCTGTAAAATACTCTACAATTTTTTCAGTATAATAAACCTCTTGTCCTGTATAGATTTCAATATTAATATTATTCTTTTTAGCCTCTATTCTCAATTGCTCTGCACATTCCTCAATTTCACTATATTCAAAATTATAAATACCTCTTAAATAATGTGGTGTTGCAACTATTCCCTTAATTCCAATTTCCTCAGATTTTCTAAGCATATTAAGTGCCATATCCAAATTCTTTGCACCATCATCTACATTATTAATAATATGTGAATGTATATCTATCATCTTCTTTACCCCTCCTAAAACTACTGAAACCTACTACAATTAAACTTCTCCAATAAATCCTTATATAACAGTTTTATATATTATTAAACCAAACTCTTTTTATTACACTTCCATATATATATAATTATAGACAAGCTTTCAAAACTTATTCAATGATTTTTAGCTTTTTATATAAAAATTCACATTAAAGACATAATAAAAAAATAGTCTACATAAAAATGCAGACTACATCTTAACCACAATTCTTTGAAGAGAATCATTTAAATAATATTCAATAAAAACATCTTCAACTTTACTTAAATCAACGCTCTTAGAGTTTTCATAAATATTTATTATAGCTTTTAAAACATCTTTATTCTCATCTCTAAAATCATAAACACTATATCCTTCATTAATACTCCAAATAGCTATTTGAGTTGCTAAATATGCATCATCATTACTTTTAAGCCCAAGTTCTTCAGCTGATTTGCATGGATATCCTACAGCTAAAACCCTTGCTATATCCTCATTAACCTTGCCTTCAACCTCAAAAACTTCTCCAGTTGGATAATCCTTATTATCCTCTAAACAATATGCAGCTCCAACCCTTGTTAATATTCTTCTTACAGCTAAATAAAAGTCCTCATATTCTAATATACCTAAAATACTACTATCAGTTTCAATTTTTAAACTTTCTGGAACTCCAACTCTACTTGGAACCTTAATTGTAGAACAATTTACCCGTGTAGCACTTCCCCCTATAATTAAAAATATAATACCTAATAAAACTAAACTTAGAGATTTACAAAACTTCATTAATATATCACCCCTAATACTTTTCTTACTATTAGTATTATCCTAGTCAATAATTCTATACAAAACAAATTTCAAACTTTAAACTTCAAATTTTAAAATTGAAAATTTAAAATTCAAACCTCTTTACTGCAACCCTTTTAAAATTTTCTGATTACTATAGTAACCTTTAAATATCAACTACATATATTAATTATTATACAATTAAAGTAATTGCTTTTTTCATTGTTTCCTCCTTTAATATATACAATAATAAATAAAAGATACAGCATCTAGCTACGATCCAACTAAATGTTGTGTCTTTTATACTTACTACATATTATCGCCCCATATTATCGCCCCAGGGGCACACCCTATTATTTCCATTTACCTTCTTTAATAACGCTAAAAAGTAGCCATAGCCTAGATTTGCAGCATCTAAGCCATGACTACTTTTACCGTACAACTTACTATTGTTTTTGCCCCTGGGGCAAATCAATATTTTTACTCTTCGCTCTTACCAACGCCTGATAGAACTAATCCCTTGTTATGATCAAGTGCCCAGTTAATTCCCCAGTCATTTTGGAATATTATTAGGTCTCTATCTTTAAAGTCTTTAACTCTCTTAGCATCAGAAGTTAAGTTTAATCTATCAATGTCTCCATCATAGCTTTCAACCCATCTTACATATCTGAATGGAAGTCTATCCATCTTGATTTCAACATTATATTCATTCTTAAGTCTGTATTCAAGAACTTCAAATTGAAGTACCCCTACAACCCCAACTATTATTTCTTCCATACCAACATGGTTTTCTTTAAATACTTGGATTGCCCCTTCTTGAGCTATTTGAGTAACACCTTTTACGAATTGTTTTCTCTTCATAGTGTCAACTGGTCTAACTCTTGCAAAATGTTCTGGAGCGAATGTTGGAATTCCTTCAAACTTGAACTTTTTGCTTGGTGAACATAAAGTGTCTCCAATTGAGAATATACCTGGATCAAATACCCCGATAATATCTCCTGCATATGCTTCTTCAACTATTTCTCTGTTTTCAGCCATGAATTGTTGTGGTTGAGCTAATTTTAGCTTCTTTCCACCTTGCATATGGAATACATCTTCACCCTTAGTGAATTTACCTGAACATATTCTCATGAAAGCAATTCTATCTCTATGAGCCTTGTTCATGTTTGCTTGAATCTTAAATACAAATGCAGAGAACTTCTCATCAAATGGGTCAATTTCCCCAATGTTTGAGTTTCTTGCAAGTGGTGATGAAGTCATTTCTAAGAAGTTTTCAAGGAATGGCTCAACACCAAAGTTAGTTAACGCAGATCCAAAGAATACAGGAGTTAATTCACCCTTGCTTACTTTATCTAAATCAAGCTCATCTCCAGCTATATCAAGAAGTTCAATATCTTCCATTAGCTTATCATGAAGAGCTGAACCTAATATTTCTCTGAACTTTTCATCATCAACAGAACCTTCAATAGCTTCAACTTCTGTAGAACCGTGATTTCCACCATTGAATGCTATGATTCTTTGATTTACTCTATCATAAACCCCTTTAAATTCCTTACCAGAACCAATTGGCCAATTCATTGGATATGTCTTAATACCAAGTTCTGATTCAATGTCTTCTAAAAGACCAAATGGATCTTGAGCTTCTCTATCCATCTTATTTATGAATGTGAATATTGGCATTTCTCTTAAAGAACAAACATGGAATAACTTTCTTGTTTGATCTTCCACCCCTTTAGCAGCGTCAACTACCATTACAGCAGAGTCAGCAGCCATAAGAGTTCTATATGTATCCTCTGAGAAATCTTGGTGCCCTGGAGTATCAAGTATGTTTATACAGTGTCCAGCATAGTTAAATTGCATTACTGATGAAGTAACAGAAATCCCTCTTTGCTTTTCTATTTCCATCCAGTCAGAAACAGCATGTGTAGATGCTTTTCTAGCTTTAACAGAACCTGCAAGTCTAATAGCTCCTCCATATAATAAGAACTTTTCAGTTAAAGTTGTCTTACCAGCATCAGGGTGAGAAATAATTGCAAAGGTTCTTCTCTTTTTAATCTCATTTATGTAATCAGCCAATTTTGTATCCTCCTAAATTATATATACTGCCCGCGGGGCTAATCCAATAAATGGATTTGCCCCGCAGGCGCGCTATATCAAGCGTTTTTCAACACTCTTAAACACGTTTCATTTTAATTCATTAATATTATACATCATTAATGCTATTTTCTCCACATATAAATACATTATCCTGCAAAACCTTCATTACCTGCGGGGTCAATCCAAAAATTGGATTGACCCCGCAGGCAATCACATAGTTTCTATCTTACTTTCAACGTATTGTTTATATTTTTCTTTAGAGTTTTGTATTTTTCTTTCCACTCTTGTTTTTATATTTTGAATACTATTTTCTTCAACTAATAAATATATATCCAACAGCTCTATTATTTCTTCTGATGCAACATCTATCTTATATTTATTTCTCTTTGATTTGTTATTTTTATAATCCTTTATATTTGCCCTCGCATCTATATCATCTAGTATCCTATTATAACTAGACCATCTATATTCCTCTGGCAATTTAGTTATATTGGCTCTTACTGGATTTAAATGTATGTATCTACTAACTTCTAATAATTCAATGACACTTGTTATGGTATTGCTATAATATCTTCCCTGAAATAAATGACCTACACACTCATACTTATTATTAAAATACTTTGCATACATGCTACTTAATCTTCTCATAAAATAACTTGGATCATACTTATCTGTCTTTAAAAGCATATGTACATGATTTTTCATTAAACAATATGAAATTAATTTATAATTATATTCCTTATAAAAATGCAATGTATTTTTTATAAGCGATAAGTAAATATAATAATCAACCTCTTCCAAAAATATGTCTTCTTTGTGATTTCCCCTATTTGTAATATGATAACTAGCACCTGGAATCCAGATTCTTCTCTTAGTTACCAAAAAAGCACCTCCTTTTACCATAACAGTATCTAGAGTATTGCCTTATTGCGTTAATATTAAACACCCGCGGGGTCCATCCAAAAATTGGATTGACCCCGCGGGTATTTCATCTGCGGGTATTTCATCTGCAGGTATTTCATTTCTCAACTTGTACTAATCTATTATTTGATATTGCTTCCCAATAATCATAAGTGTTCCCATCACTTCCTAATAGGAACTCATTAACTTCATAATCAGGTTGTCCTTTATTCACTCTTACTAAATAAAGTTCCACTCCATCAATTTCACATTGTGCATCAGGTGATATTGCATAGTCTAGCATATCTTTAAACATATCTTTAGCCATATTACCTATTGAATCATTAACTTTTACAATCTCTTCACTCTCTGTTCTTCTACGAAGATAAATCATATAACTTTCTGCTACCTCAGTAGGATTATCATAAAATGTTGTTTTAAATTCAAAATTTTTATTTATTATTGCCTCCATTCCTGGAACGCACACTGTAATTTCCTTTGTTTCTGGATAGTAATAATATTGCTCTTCTGAAGATTCATAAACAGTTTCAAATAGATATCTATTATTACTTTCATCAAAGCTAATAAATACTATATCTTCACTTTTCATAATATTAGCAAATTCATTCTTTACAGATGTTATTATATTCTTTAATTCTGCATCATCATTCTCTTTTTTCTTTTCTTTATTTAAAGTAGCTGAAAAAAGAATAACTCCTGCTAAAGTTATTATAGCAATTATCATTATTGGCTTATTTGAATGGTTTTTCTTCTTATTATCTATATTTAACTTACGTTGATTTTCAACGCTTGTTTTTTTATCATCACTAATAATCTTTTCTTGAGTATTTGCAAGTGGCTTGGAATTTATAGGTAGTCCACATCTAGGACAATATTTTTGATTATCTAATACCTTAAATCCACAACTTGAACATATCTTCATTAAATATTTTCTCCCTCTATACAAATATATTGCTTCTAAATAACAATTAAAAATATACTCATTATATTAACTATATATAAGTTAACTTATTTACAATAACATTAATTTAGCTCCATTTTTAAGCTCTAACTCTCTTGCTGACATATTAATATTTAATATATCACCTGTTGCCCTTTCACATAAAATTGAATCATCATTTGAAATAAATAATCCATTGGATAATTCACTTATTATTTTAGAAACTAATAGTGTTATCTCATAGAATTTCAAATCCAAAGGAATATAAATTTCAAAACTTCTATTAGCAGCTGGTACTAATACATCTATTAAAATTTTATCCATACCTTATTCCCCCTGTATATCATTAATACTAGTAGTTATCTTAATTTACCGTAGGTCTTTCATCATTTTATAGCCTCATATATTTTGTTATATTTTAAGAATTAAAAAAATATTTTATATAATAAATATATTTATATTAAAGGAGAATTATTAATGAAAGTATGCTCTCATTGTGGCTTTAAAGTGCTGGATAACCAAAGGTATTGTGCAAAATGTGGTTTTCCTATAGATTCAGCTAATAGCCAAACAAATAATATTATTAATAATGAAGAAGAAACAAATGAAATTGAGAAAACCATTAGGCTAAATATTACTGATACTCATGAAAAAAAACATGTTAAAAAACCTATATTAATAATTACTGTACTATTGATATCTGTTTTAATTTTATCTGTAATTATAATGGCAATAAAGCTTTCTAATATAGATACTACTCCTAATATAGTAAATAATAAAAATACAAATGAATATGATAAATCCCAAACTAATTCTAAAACTACCAATACTACTGGAACAACCACTTCCTCTAATACTGAAAACAAATTGTCCAATGGTGAAGTTGAAATAAGTAATCAAGAAAAAACAAATAATAACAATCAATCCTCTAACTCAAATACTAATAATCAATCATCACAAGTAAATACAGCAGAGGTTTATATAAAAAAATATTCAAATAGAGCTTTTATAATTGAAGATAGCGATAAAGTAGAACTAACTTATTCAGCTATAAACCATCTTTCTGAAGAAGAACTTTTTATTGCTCGTAATGAAATGTTTGCAAGATATGGTTATACTTTTGCTCCTGGTAGCAATTTGTAAAGTTTTTTTGAAAGTAAAGATTGGTATTCTCCAAGCTCTCAAGATTTTTCTAAATTCGAATTCGATACACAAATTGAAGAAGATAATTGTAATTTAATAAAAGCATTAGAGTTTGTAAGAGCATCTGCAAATTTCTATCCACCTATAAGCTCTGATTTTGTTTTCCCAAATAGTAATAGTGTATTATTATCATCTAGTGATGTTTCTTCACTTAATAACTGGGAACTTATTATTGCTACAAATGAGATATATGCTAGATATGGCTATAGATTTTCAATATCTGAACTACAAGATCATTTTAATAGTAAATCGTGGTATGTTAATATCACTAATCCATCAAATGATATAGTTTTTAGTGATATTGAAGATGCTAATCTAAAAACCATAGTAAAAGAAAAGGATAGTAGAGTTAAGGATGCTTTAATGCATGATTTAGGTAAATAATTATATCACTATTTAATATGTTCTTTAGACAATAAAATAATTTATATAATAACTAAAAGAGAGTAGCTAGATTTGTATTTTACACAAATTTAGCTACTCTCTCAATACATCTAGTTACTCTACTTAATAACAGACCATAAGCTTATGAAATTCCTATTATGCCATCTCTAGCACTACTTACGCCACTGTTATTACTATTAATTTTATCAACACTATTATCTTTTATATTATCAATAATTTCTTTGTATTAATAGTTTTAACCTATATCATCATCACCACCTAGAACTAATTCTGAAATCTCATCTTTTAATAAATCAGTTCCTTTTTCTTTTACTACATTAACTATTGATTTTGCCATACCTTCAGCAGTTACTTCTTCTCCATCTTTAATAACTTCCCCAACATATTTTCCTGCTGCTTCTCCACTGTCAACAACTATATCTCCTATTATTTCATCCTTAAATGCACCTTTTAATTCGTCCTTAACAGAATCAACAGCTATACTCTTAGCATTCTCTATAACTCCTTCACCAACATCATAAACAAGATCTATACCAGTCTCCTTACTCTTAAGAGCTTTTTCAAATCCAGCTTTAGCAGCTCCTTTGGCTATTTTTTTACCTACACTCTTTATTTTTTCCTTTGCTACATCCCTAAATAAATTCTTAGAAACAACCTTTGTTCCAGATTTCACTACCTCTGCACCTGTTTTGTTTGCTATACCTCCTCCTACTTCACTTGCTACACCTCCACCTGCACTACTAGCTAAACCACTGACTGCAAATCCAACTGCTGCTCCGGCTACTGCCCCAACTGCAGATCCAAACATCAATCCATTTGCAAATCCATCTATAAAATTTCCACCTTTTTTTTCACTTATGATACCACTAACTACTCCAGCTGAACCCCCTACAACTGTTGCTCCTACAGCTGCACCAATTGCTATTGAGGATCCTCCTGTAACTGGTATTGCTATAATTGATACTCCAATAACAGTTACTCCAACTGCTATCTTAATAAGATTTTTATCAAATAATTTCTTCTTTTTCTTAGTCTTTTTCTTTGGTTTACTAGAGTTATCGTTACTATAATTTTCAATACCACCCATTAAGTTCTCATCAAGAACCTTTAATAATTTCACTACTGTTTTTTCTGCATTTTCATAATTAGTAGATGCAAATAATAGCAGGTATTGAATCTTTTCCATTCTCTCTTCAACTTTCAATATCCTTATTTGAAGAGAATTCATTGAATCAACTATATTTCTCTTATACTTTACTTCATAATCGAGTTGTTTTTGTATACTTTCCAAACGTTCTCTTTTATCGGCTAAATTCCTCATGTAGCTTTTTAACTGTTCTGCATTACTTCTCACAGTATTTGTATCTATTAATATTTCCATCTCATTCCCTACCAACTAGAACCGCCATTTTTCCTAGAAGAATTATTATCTAACTCTTTAGACACACTAACTATAATTTCTCCCAAATTTTCAAGCTCATTTCCTATGCTACTAAGCTCATGTTTTATACTATAAATTTCTTTTAATATAGTTGAAACTTCTACACTTCTATATTTGCTAGGCATTATATAAATTATATTCTCACACTTATTCCCTATAGTTTTTATATCATTTCCTAATATTGAAACTTTTCTTCCATTGTTTATATTTTTTGAAGCATCAAACATTATAAACAATCACTCCCTTTAAGCCCTTAATGTATACTTAAACCTTTAAAATTTATTTATTCATCCAGGGCCTATACCTTCATTAAAATATTTATATATAACTAATAACTCTTAATATATTTATTTCAAATTTTCTTCTACAAATTTAACTTCCTCATCATCTCTATATCCTAAATAATAAACTTTGTCTATTTGGTCATGATTAAATAAGTACATAAATTCCTCATTTATATTTCCTTCAGGATATAAACAAGCTAAATAATCCCATTCTTTCCCTGTTTCTATATGAATTTGCTTTCTTCCATAAATCATCACTCTTTTAGTTCCATTTTTCAATAAAACCACTGATCCAATTGGTAAATATTTATCCATTAAGCATATCTCCTTTATTCTCCATATAATTTATTTATAAAAAAAAATATAGTTGAAATATATTATTAAAATCAGTAATATTCCTTTACATACCTAATTTAAATAACATATTCAACTATTTAATCTGATGTACTCTAATAATTATTATTCAAATGCACTTGCATTGCTATTTATGCTAGATTCAGCATTTGTATATGAATCAACTGTAGTTTCTAAAAATGTCCCATAAGAATCAATAATCTTTCTACATTCTTGGAATTTTGATTCTAATTTATTGAAGTTTGTTCTTATTGTGCTTGAAGCCTGACTTTGCCAAGTTGACTCTAAAGAATTCATTTCCTTTTTAATATCATCAAGCCTTGTTGCTAATTGGCTATTTAATGCTTTTATAGTTTTTGCAGTTGCACGAACTTCCTCTAAATTAATATTAATTCCTTCTATACTCATTTATATATCACCCCACCACTAATTTGTTAATGTCTTAGCTTTATTTACTACTTCTTCTTGAGTATTTTTATATATCTTTGCACTTTGCTTCAAAAATGTTGAATAATCATCTAGAAGCTTCTTTATTTGATTTAAATCCTCTCTAAAGCCTTGAATTTGGGTTGTATAAGCAATATTATCTGCACCTTGCCATGCTTTTTCCATTGCTTCTACTTCTGTAAATAATTGCTTATATAATTTTGCATAATCTGCTGCTTGCTGCTCCATTTTATTTGCAGCCATTTCTAACTTGCTTGGATCTACCATAATTTTTGCCATATAACCACTCCCTTTGTACTTATAAAATTTATATATATTTTTTTGATATATCATAATAAGCTTTAATTAAACTTTACATAAATCAATCCCATCCTAATTAATGCAATGATATTTAATTAGTTTAATTTAATGATATTTATTTAATATTCTTCTGCAAATTCCTATTTTCCTTAACCATACTTTAATCATCTTCTTGTACCTTATTTACACTAGTAAGAACCTTAATTAATTTAACTTTTCCATCATTTATTGCATATCCAAAGTCATCGCCTATTTCTGAATACATCTCTTTAGTAATTTTGTTTATTTTTAATTGATATTGTTCTGAAATTCCATTACCTATCCAAATACCATCACTTAGTGAAACTTGCTTACTAAACCATTCTTCATAGCTTATAGAACTTAAATTATTGATGTCTTCAACTAAGATAAAGTTGATATTATATGATAATTTTCCATTTAACATAAAGACATTTACTTTATCCTTACTATCTTCTGATAAATATTTAAAAAACTCATTAAAAGAATTAATAATACATTTAATGTTTTTATACTTTTTAATTTCAATATTATTTCCTATTGAATTCTTAACTTCTTTATGGCGTTGTACTAAAGTATTAAATAGCTCAACTGCTATAGCATCAAACTCTGCTGAATCATTAATATATCTATATTTTCTATTTTTATCTTCAATAAAAGAATTCTTAGCATCAATTACTATTACTTCATCAGTACATTCTGCCATAACTTCTGCTAAACCTTGTGAAAAGCTATTATTACTTTGATTTTGAGATAAAACCATGTTTACAAAGAATTTATCAAAATCATAATGCTTAATTTTAAGTGTATCTTTTTCAACACCAATAGGAACTCCTTTAAATTTATCACTATGATTAATTTCATCTTCAAAGAATAATAAATCAACATTTTGTGGTAATATAGGAATTTTCCTTGCAAACGCTTTGTCCCATTCAATACTATATTTATTACAATAAGACTTAATTAATTCAAAAATATTGTCTACCTCTTTAAATGAAAGAGCTATTTGGAATTCATAAACTCTATCAATTTTAAATATTCCTCTTCCTTTATACTTTGATGGAATAACCCCATCTGTATGTCCTAAAACTGATACATATTCACTACTATCATTAAGTTGAAGAGAATATATATTTTTGAAGTTTTGAAGCAATTTATATCTTATTCCACTTACATTTGATACAGTTAAAATAAAGTAAATTCCATACTTTGTACACTCTCTTGTTAAATAAGCTATGTCCTCTTCCTTATCTTCATATATCTCAATGAAGGCTGTAATATTATGAATTACTATTACTAAAGACTCTATACTACATCCACTATTTTTAATGTATGAATTATAATCTCCACCAAAATCAACAAATAGCTTTTTTCTCTTTTCAATTTCTTCATATAACATTTTAAATAAATTATTTATCTTTTCAGCTTCATAAGAGAATAATACTTCCCCAACATGAGGAGCTTTTTCAAAAACCTTCAAAATTTCTGTATTAAAATCTAATACGTACAAATTCACTTCTTCTGGTGTATGACTCTTAATCAATGAATAAATAAGCGTTGTAATAAATGTAGTTTTACCACTTTCTGCAGAACCATAAACAATAGTATTTCCCCCTTGAGAAATAGGAATAGTCAATGGATGTTGAGATTGTGTCGTAGGATCGTCATATTCACCAACTACAGGATTCAATTTATATTTAATATCTTCAATATCATATTTCTTTCTAATATCCTCAAGAAAAATTATTGGAGATATTGGTTCAAGCCATATTGGTCTAACTTTAATATTTTCTTCCTTTGAAATATTAATAATATATTTAACTATTTCATCTATTTGTTTTGGAGGATTCTTAGATAACTTAGCTTTCTTATCTATTTTTGCACTCCTTAAAACCCTACCTATATTATCTATAACTGCAATACTTTCATCTTTATTAACTTCAAATCTATTGGATGGATAATAAGGTGCTCCTGACCATGCAGATTGTCCAATTTCAAACAATTCATTAAAGCCTACTTGTAAATAAAATCTACCTGTTTCAGCTATTTCAGCTGCATCTGCTCTTTTAATTACATCCATACTATCTGACTTTTCTTGAACCTTTAAACAAACCCTAAATCTAGAATTACTCCATATTTGATCATCAACAACACCTGCTGGCTTTTGTGTTGCAAGTATTAAATGAACACCTAAACTTCTACCTATTCTTGCTGCACTTATAAGTTGTTCCATAAACTCTGGCTGTTGAACCTTAAGCTCCGCGAACTCATCAGATATAATAAATAAATGTTGTAGTGGCTCACTAACCTTTCCTTCTCTATATAACTTTTGATACTTATATATATCTATATTACTTATTTGCATATGTTTACTTGCCTTAGAAAATATAGCTTGCCTACGTTTCAACTCACTTTGTATAGATATTAGGGAACGTTTAACTGCTGCACCATCCAAATTTGTTATTGTACCTGCAACATGAGGTAGATTTGTAAATGCATTTGCCATTCCTCCACCCTTATAGTCAATTAAAATAAAAGCAACTTCATCAGGATGATAATTAATAGCTAATGAAAGTATAAATGTAATTATAAATTCACTTTTACCTGAACCTGTCATTCCAGCTATTAATCCATGAGGGCCATGAAACTTTTCATGTAAATCTAATTTAAATAAATCACCCATTGCATCTACACCAACTTCAGTTTCAATACTTTTAGTAGGATCACTTTTATTCCATCTTTCTAAAATATTAAGATGTTCTATTTTTCCTACCTTAAACATTTCTAAGAAAGTTATCATTTCTGGCAATGAATTTTTACTATTTTCATCATCAAGAACAATATTAGATAGCTTAATAGCTAAATCTTCACAGTTTACATCTGCTAGAGCCTCCATATTAAATTCTATATATTTTCCTGATATATCATCCTTATCATATATTTGAGCACTTTCAAGTGTAACTTCTATAACAGTTGAACATTCCTTAGGCAAGTTTTTTATTTCATCATATAAACTAACAATACTAAAGCCCAAATTTTCCTTTTCCCTTAATATTGATTTAATAAATTCAGATTTTACCTCTAAGGTTTTACTCATAGAAAATATTATATAATAAGGAAGTAACTCTTCTATTTCTTTCTTACTATTGTTTTTTCTTTCAACTATTATTTTTTCCATGTTCATAGATATTTCTTTTACATCTTTTACATTTGTACCGATAAATCTAATACTTTTATCTTCACTCCATGAATGTGGTAACCATTTTGAAAACCCCCACTCTTCTTCATCTTTTTCATCATACAAAAATATAAACTTCAATTGATCATAGCCTTGAAGTGCTGCTAACTGAAATATTATTGATTTAATAAGAGATTTTGCACTTTTTCTATCACCAATTATTCCAGTTGCCTTTTCATCAAATAATGATATTGTAATTGGAGCAGGATTTATCATTTTAGGCTCATCAATAAGCTTATATAAATCATTTTTTAATTCATCTTCCTCTAACTCAAACTTCTTTTCCTCATAGCCAAAATCCGCTTCTATTGGTAAACTGCCTACTCCTAGTCTTACCCTTGCAAAATCATTATGACTAATAATTCTTTCCCAAAGGTTTATTTCTCTATTTTCTATCATTTCAACACATTCATAAATTGAAGTGTTATTTGCATATAATATTCTTCTTTGCTTCTCACATTCTAATGCAATATCAGACCTTACTTCTTCTATATAATTCTTATATTTTAACTTTCTAATTTCCTCATTTTTCAAAATCCTTTTCTTTTCATATCTTTTAGTTAAGACAGGCCATAAAACTGTACCAAGTATCATGCTAAAAGCCATAAAAATTGTTGGTAAAGCTGTAGTTAAATCTCCCCCATTGCTTATGATATTTTCAACTGTAACTATACTAGTAAGAAGACTTGCCATTCCCATAGTAATAGATGGTCCTAGCATATACATTAATGGTACTTCTTCACCTTTTGTTGGTGCTGGAGGAGAATCTATTTTAAATTCTCTTCTTTCTATATCCTTCTTAAATCTTGGTGAACGAAAAAATATTTCTTTCTCTATACTTTTCTCTTCAAGGTCTTCTAATTTATCTGTAACTATAGTTTTAGGAACTGCCTTTTTTAATAAATTAAAACAACTTTCATCAATAACAACAGCATTATTAGGATTATTAATAGCTAAAATATTACCGTTATATACTATTTTTAATCCCATTATATAAATGACATCTCCAACTACCAGCTTTTTTTCTACTATCTTTTTACCATTTACATAAGTTCCATTTGAACTATCACAATCTATAACTGTAGCTTCTGAATTACCACTGTCATACTTTATCTGACAATGAATTGGAGATACTAATTTATTTTCAAAACATATATTTGCTTCTTTACTTTTACCTATTTTTATTACTTCTTTATTTACTGTATATTTTTTAAACTTATGAGCTTCTTCAGATTGATTTTGAGTAAATAATAAAGCAATCGTTGAATCACTCTTAAAAATCTTATACTTATTGAATGGTTGTAATTGTACTTTTGATACTAAATTATCTTCGTCATCCTTTAATTTTGCATTTTTATTAGACCTTATGAACCATTTTCCTTCTTCCTCTTCTACAGTAATTAATGGTATTATGTTTTCATCATCATCTTTAGTATTTATCACATATTTTCCAGATGTTTTTTTAGGCAATACATAATCTAACTTATTGTTCTTATCAATTAAAGTTAATAGCAAATTCCTCGCCTCCTTCTAACCATTTATATTTATATTTATTTATATTAATAAAAATTACTATTATGTAATGAAAGATAAAACACCCGCGGGGTGAATCCAAAAATTGGATTCGCCCCGCGGGTGCTTCTTATAACTATTTATTTTTAACTTCTACTTCTTTTTCTCTAACAGGTTGTACTATTGGTTTGTTAATTCCAACAATCTTCATTATTTGCTCTGATCTTTCTTTTGTTGATCCTGTAATTACTGAATACTTAACATTTTCAGCATCTAAGAATCCTAAGATAGCCTTGTCCACTGCTTGAGCGACTTCCTCATCTTGCCATCTTACACCATCTTTCTTATATCCAAATTCTCTTGGAACAAAGAAGATATGATCATATTGTGGTAGGTCTCTTATTGCTAAGCTATATAAATCATTTAAGATTTCTATTTCCTTCTTAGTTCTTACCTTATCTCCAAGCATTAATCTTCCATATATGTACGGTACAAATGTTGCATAGTCAGTTACAGCATAATCATGAGAATCTAAGCTCTTTTCTAAATGTAATTGACCTAAGTATATTCCATATTGTTCTGAAATAGATTCAATCATACCCTTATCTCTTAAATAATCTGTGCTATATTCTGTAGCAACACCTACATTTATATCTCTAATTTTTAAGTCTACGTATAATTGTTGTATTAATGTTGTTTTACCACATCTTGGCCCACCAAGGATAGCAATTCTTACTGGCATTGGTAATCCCTCCAAATATTTATATAAATTTTTCAAATTTTGTTCGTGCCCACGAGAAATTTAATTATACCAATAACTTTAACTTTTTTCAACGACAATTTTTGCTATATTACCTCATGGGCATAATAATCAAAGTAATTATCTTCTAATTAAGTTATATACTCATTTATATACCCTTTCCCTTTTCCACTGAGGCATTTAAAAACTACGCACAGTCTAGCTTTAGAAAAATTATATCTAACAAACTCCTTTCCCCTACTATTTTATATGTACCTTCAAGTGAAATATTGAATATATTAAATATATACTTCACCCTAAAAAATTTTACTATTTCTCCTAACTTCACAAATTATAATTTAAACTCTATCTATATAACTGATGATAAAAAGGAAAGATATAAACCATCCGATTATATTAATTTTTCATCTGAGGCAAATTAAAAAGCCTGACTTATCATTAAGTCAGGCTTTTTTGTTCATCTGTGGTTAAATAACTTTTTATTATTTATAATTCAGCATTAACTGTGTATTTTCCCAAATTTACAAGAATTAAATAGCTATGTCCTTTTTAAATTTTTTCGCAAAAATTATTACTTTTTATAGTCCACTTCCTTCGACACAAGTTAAAGTTTCAAAATCTCTTCCACCCCAAATTTTATGAAAGTAAATGTTCTTTAAGTATTATTGGATACATATTTATCTCTCCTCTTACCACTAATTAATGGCTATAAAATAACCGTATTACCTTTTATTACTTCTATAGAGGACTTGTATATTTTCTATTAATCTACAAATACTATTTATATAGTGAGAGAAAGGAGTACGATTATGGACGATAAATCTAATGTCTATTTACCTAGAGTAAGATCTTATTATGAACCAGATAAAGAATACTTAATAAGCAAATCTCCAGAAGGAGTTGATACCAAACTCGCTAATACAGTTGAAGATCCAATTGTAGTTAATAATATTGCTTATAGCGAATTTGATTATACTGAAGATCCTTTTGATGAATCTGAATAAATACTACTCCGTAATACAACACTTGCTTATTTAAATTAATATCTCATATAAGGAGGAATTTTAAATGGCAAAATCTAATGATAAACAACATAGAACTAGAGGAATTACTCAATCCGCTAATACAGAACTTCCAGACCCATTAAATAGCTTTAATAGTCCTCTTGGAAGCTTAAATAATAAAAGTAAAGAAACTATTCAAAAAGAAAATAAACAAAACACTTTATTTTAATTAAAAATTTTTTACTTTAATTGCTGTAGTAGCTTTCATTTTGAATATATATTCCTTAAATATTTATGTATAAAATACATTAAACTAACCAAAATAATTAGTGTCTCTTTTTAATAGAAATAAGTACCATAGAGAGCATGATAATATGTCCTCTATGGTACTTATTATATTTTCAACATATTTTTCAATATAGGTATTCTTTTTAAAATCTCATTAATGGTCAATGATAATATAATTATTATTATAGTAATAATTATTGCTAGGATAATATTCATACTTCTCTTAATAAAATAGAACTTCATGAATGTAATAATCGGCATATGAAAAATATATACCCCAATAGAATTTTCACCTATATATTGTATGATTTTTTTTACTTTTAAATTTCTTATAGATTTAAAATTTGATAAAAGTATAAAAATTGCTGAACTCATGCATAAAGCTCCAATGGTAGGAAATACAGAATTTCCACTATCGAATATTTCATTATTTATATTGGTCCATAATGTTACTTCAATTGTAACTAATAATAATCCTAAGCAAAATATTAATATAGATATAATATTTATATTTTTATGTTTTTTCCTATACTTTTCTATATTTTTTGAAATTATTGCACCAATTAAAAAGTATTCAACTGAATACAGTGTAAAAAAGCCTGTCCTAGGAATATGCTTAAGGCTCTCATAATCTATTAAATTAAACAATAGCACTAGATAATTGTATACAAACGGAAAGATAAATAATCCTATCATGACCATATATAAAAATACCTTATTTTCACTTAAGTATATTCTTTTTAGAATAGGTGTTAATAAAGTCAAAATAGCTAATGTTCTAAAAAACCATAAATAATCTATATCTGTTTTTCTATTTAATAACAATTGTATAATATTATAATCAAATAAATTTCCTCTTATAATTGCACATATTATAACTACTACAATACTCCAAAAACAATATAATAAAATTAATTTTACTGCTCTTTTTAAAATATGTCTAAACGAATATTCCTTTTTATTTAACATTAATGCCCCATTAACCATAAAAAATATTGGGACACCTATACTAGAAATATTCATTATTATTGAATTGATATTAGGTATAAATACTTCGCCTTCTATAAATCCTAATTTTAAAATATTCAAATGATAAAAAACAACAATGAATGCAGCCACTACCTTTAATATATCATAATATAATATACGTTCTGTTGATTTAATAATTTCATGATTATTTATTAACTTTCGCAACACTATTCCTCCTAATAATTATCATTATTTTAAATTTATGTTAATAAGTATATTTATATACACCTTGCGTTATATAAATAATTAGATTTTTAGGGGGAATATTAATGAATAATAAAAAAGAGCATCTTTCTGAATTAGATGTGTTTAATGGAATTGCAATATTATGCGTTGTATTTGTACACAGTAGTTCATATTATCTTAAAGATATTTTAAATTTAACCACCTATACCGATACTAGCTTTATTCTTAGATTGTTGGATAATTTTTGTCATGGCGCTGTAACTATGTTTATTTTTAGTGCTGGATATAAATTCATTTTGACTAATTCTCAAAATAATCATAAGATTTATTTTCTTAAACAATTCAAAACAACTTTTAAACCATTTATAATAATTAGTTTTATTTTATATTTATTTAATCTATTGTTATCTAAGGAACCTTTTAAAATAACCGAAATAATAACTTATTTTATTAAAATATTATTAGGTTATAACATAGCTTATCAACTATGGTATATTCCCATGTATTTGTTTTTAATTTTTTCATATCCTTTTATATATAAATTTATTAAAAATGATTTAATTAGATTTATAACTATAATATGTATAGTCATTTTTCAAAAATTAATTTCTATTAACTCTAATAATATATTAATTTCTGGACATCCATTTGACTTTTTGTATTATTATATATTTTTCGAATTAGGTGTTATTTTTCAAAAATACAACTTAAAAAATAAAATAACTAAATATTCTACTACTATATTATTGGTGTATATAATCTCCACTGTAGTTGTTACCTTTAACCTTCTACCAGCATATTATGGAAAAATTCAATCATACTTTTTATGGCCTCTATGTATATTGGGATATTATGCATTTAGCCTTAAATTCAAGAATAATAAACTGCTTATCTCACTAGGAAAATATTCATTTTTTATATTTTTATTTCATGATCCTATAATTTGTAGAACCTTATCTCAAGTTTTACAGCCACTATATATGTTTAACCCGTTATTTTATATATGTATTATAACTATTCTTACTATAATTCTATCTATTGCTCTTTATTTTATTATAAAATCAACTTTCTTGAATAAAATATTATTTTATTCAGGAAAAAATAATATTTCTAAAACTTAAAATAGTAATATATGATTTGTTGATTATAACCAATAGTTAAACAAATATAATTACTGAACCGCTAATAAAAATAAACAAAAAAAATTAGTATAATATAAGCCTAGTTATTTTAACTCGGCTTTACATTATACTAATTTTAAAATTTATTGATAATATTTTTAATTATATCTGAAATAATATTAAGCTTAACCTTTTCACCATTAACTTCTATATTCCTACTAGAATTAACAAAAATACTAGACTCATCTTCATTAACTGTAATACTGTCTTCTATTCCATTATAATTATTAACTTTTATATTTTTAGCTTTAGTTATATAAATCTGTGCTTTTTCTCTATTTTCATAAAATGTACAATTATTAACCTCAACTTCGCTTACCTTTCCAAACTGTCCGTCAATTAATAAACCTATTCTGTTATTATTAAATTCACAATTATTAAAAACTATATTTTTTACATACATAGATTTATGAGATGGTTCTATATCAACTCCAGACTCTGGAAGAGTTCCATTTGTATTATTAAACACACAATCCTCAATAATAGCTCCATCGCAACTTTCTATACTAATACCTTGCCTTCTATTATTTTCAAATATACATCCTTTAATGAATATTTCATTATTTTTATAATTAGTATTAGCAGTATTTATATTTATTCCATCGCCCCACATGTTAGAAAACTTAGAATTCATAATCAATATATTTTTAGAATCCGCTATAAAAATTCCGAATCCAAATTCACCATCATTTCCTATATGCTCTTCCCTATCCCCTAATATATTCATTCCTAATATTTTTACATTTTCTACACCTTTTATAGTTATGACATTATATGCTTTATAATCACTTGCTTTAACCTTTATCAAAGATTTATCTGAACAAATAATGGTAGTGTTAGACTTTATGTTAAAATAACCATTTGTCATAAAGTTACCGCCAACATCTAACCAACTTGGATCTTTATTATCACACTTTAATAGAAATGTTCCTTCTGGTATATATATATTGTTATATTCAAACATTTTCTTAAAGGCATCACTATCATCTGTAACTCCGTCACCAACTGCTCCAAAATCATATGGAGTAACATATTTTACATTTTCATTCTCAATACTCTTTAAACTCTGATAGTTTTCTTCTAATATGCTATTTAAATCTTTTTTTTCTATAATTAAATTATGCTTTGTATAAACTACAAAGCATATCATAACAATAAAAATACCACCTAATAAATATCTCTTATTATTTTTCATATTTACACCTTAATATTATATTTAATTATTCAATATTAATGCATTATCCTTTTCTCTATATTTAGGAAAAAATTTAGAATCACTATAATTATTTCCCCTTATATTCACTAAATAATCATACATTTCCTTATTATAAATTTTTTTACCAATATAAAAATCAAATCTATTACTCTTAGAAAAAGTACTCTTGAATTTAAATAGGTTATCATTCTCTGATTGATATCCTCCTCCTATATGGAATATACTTTTTCCATTTTCATGTCCCCATTTAGCAATTTCAAAAAATAATAAATTATTAGGCGCTAACTTTAAATACTCTTTATCATTGCCCAAGAAATGACAATGAACATAATTTTCATTAAACAATACTAATGCTGCTGAAATTACCCTTTCGTCAATATTTGCAGTGAATATCTTTGAATTATCTTTTAATTCATTTATTACTTCAAAGAAAAACTCTTTATTAAAATAATAGTACTCTTCTGCATTATCTCTATCCATAGTACCAAGATATAAATCAGAAAATTTACAAATCATATCATCAGTATTTCCATTTTTAACTATAACCCCATTCTTTATAGCTTTTCGTACACGCCCTCTACACTTCCCATCCATATCACTTAAAATCTTTTCTTCACTCTCATCTATCTTCATATAGACAGTTTTTCGATTAAAAGTTATATCATAATATTCATCTAAAAATTTATAATTATTTATCATTGGATTAAATCTTATAAATTCGCTTATTATATTATTATCAGCACAATATCTTTCAAATTCTTCAACATATGCCTTTGCTAATAACTTTTCGTTTGTTCCTTCATGTAATACCCCTCCATATCCGTATGGAGAAGTAATATCAAAATATTTTTCCTTATCTATAATATTTTTAAAATACCTACAATCAGCTATATCTCTTTTTAAAAATATGTTTGCTACTCTTCCATTATCATCTTCATAATAAAATAATATTGGCTCACCATCTCTATTATCACTAAATGGTTTTATATATCCCCACCTAAAATATATGTCTACATTATTAAAACTATTTACTATTTCATCCCATATATCTTTTTGTGAAAAATTTACCTCTCTATACATACTCTCTTACTCATCCCCCATATACCAAACTACACCTATTATCATATTAAGTATATTTTAAATAATCTCTATAACTTATCCTCATGCGTATTAACTCATCAATCAAATTACTTTCGCACTTGCCTAAATAATTATTAAATGCTCCCCAAACCTTCTTGTAATTAAACTCCCTTTTTATAAATGCAATTAATTTATCATTATCAATAATTGAATAATCATAAAGCTTTAGTATTTCATTAATAAATCCTATTTTATATATCTTTTTATTATCCTCTATGAAATATATAGCAAATCCAAGTTCATCATGTTGCTTTTTAGCTTTTTCATAATTAGTTATTTTTATATTATCGTAATCAGTAAACTTATAGTTACTTTGTATATTTATTTCTATCCACTTAGTCCTGCTAACTTCTTTAAATCCAATCTTTTTATACCACTCTTTAGCTCTTATATTTTTATTAAAAACATCAATAAAGATATATTTAAACTTTCTATTTAAACTGCATTTATCAATTGCACTATTAAGTAACTCCTTCCCAATCCCTTTTCCTGTGTACCTCTTATCAATAACAATATAATTTATAAATAAATTTTCTGATTCCAATAGCAACTCAACATATCCAACAACTAATCCATCTATTTCATAAACCATATTAATCTTCTCTTGATATTCTTCTTTTTTATTTAAATTATCAATTAAGTATTTATCTATTCCTTTTGCTCCATATATAGTTTTTTCTAATATCGTATTATTAATTTGTTGTGTCATTATTTCTATTATTCTGCTTATATCATTATTTTCGGCTTCTCTAATTATATTCATAATTGGTAACTCTTCTTTCAACATCTAAATCATTTAATGTTAAGTTAGTTGCAACCTTTATATCACTAAACTTAAATACCTTAATAAATGTTTTTAATATAATTTTCATATCTAATAAAAAACTATAATTATCAACATAATAAATATCATATGAAAATCTTTCTTCCCAAGATATGCTGTTTCTACCGTTAATTTGTGATAATCCAGTTATTCCTGGTTTCACATTAAACCTCTTTCTTTCTTCAGCTTTATAATAAGGTAAATACCTTTCTAGTAATGGTCTAGGTCCTACTAAGCTCATATCACCTTTTAATACATTAAATAATTGTGGAATTTCATCTAAGCTTAATAATCTTAATACCCTTCCTACTTTAGTTAAGCGTTCTGAATCTGGTAATTGCTTTCCTTCCTCATCATACTTATCTACCATAGTTTTAAACTTATATATTTTAAATAGCTTTTCCTTATATCCAGTTCTAACTTGAGTGAATATAGGTGATTCTCTCATTGTAACTAAAATTAAAATATATATTATTATAAAAATAGGACTTAAAATAACAATTCCTAATAATGATAAAATAAGATCAAAGCATCTCTTTAAACTCATATTTTAAAATCTCCTATATACTAAAATTTCAAATTAATCTTCAACCTTAACTCTTCTTATATATTTTCTATTAAAAATGTTAATTATCTTTTTTATTATTGTACTTGCAACTTCTTTTTCATATTTGTTAAAAGAAATTTTATAGCATGTTATAAAATAAATACTAGTAAATATACATACAAATAATCCTATTTTAAAATATGATTTTGGTACTATAATTATTTTAACTAAATATCCAAGTATAAATGATAAAGTAATAGGTATCATTACATTTATAATTTCTCTCCAATATCTCTTCATATCTAGCTTAATATTTAACATATAATATAGATTATTTAATATAGCATTTATAATCATACCAATTGCAGTGCCTAAGGCACATCCAATTACCCCTAGATATTTTACCAAAATTAAAGTTAATACTAAGTTTACTATAGCTACTCCTAAATATATAAGTGATTTAATTTTATGCTTATTCATTGCTTCTAGCATAGTAGCAAATAATGTTTGTATTATTGATATAATTTGAGGAATCATAACGATTAAAGCAATATAATATGATTCCTTATATTCATATCCAGCCCATCTCATAATAAACTCTTGTCCTACAAGAATGAATCCAGAAAGAATAAAAAATGCTATATACGATTGTATTCTCGATACCTTAATTAATATATTCATTAACTCTTCTTTATTATCTTCATTAACAGTAAGCTTTGTTAATTTAGGTAAAAACATATTACTTATTACTCCTGAAAATGAAGTAAAATAATCATTAAACTGTATTCCTATAGAATATATTGCTATAGGAATTGAACCTGCAACCATACCTAAAATAAATTGATCCGTACTCCAATAAATCCTATATGCAACTACAGCTAAAAATACATAAAATGAATATTTAAATATTTCCTTATATAACTCCTTATTAAATCCACTAAATTTAATTTTTATTTTTAATACTTTAAAACAATAAATTACATTAATAATACCTAAAATTACATTGAAAATTGTTGATGCCATTATCATTCCTATAGCTTTATATCCTAATAGTAAAACTGATATCATTATTATTGGATTTAATATAGTTCTTATAAATGCTAAACATTTCACATATACAAATCTTTCATATGCCATTATTATTCCGTTAAATACATTTAAAGGAAATGCTAAAACTAAATTTATCAAAGCCATAAAAAACATTACTTTTATCCTTGCTATTTCTTCTAATGTTAATCCCTTACCAAAGATACTTCCTAGGTTCAGGTAAACTATTAATCCAATTATTAAACCAATCACTGAAATTATTGTATATAGAATCAAAAACATTCCATTTATTTTTTCTAAGCTCTCTTCATCATTATTAGCTATAAACTTAGAATTATATCTAATAACTGCATTGCCTATTCCCATATCAAGTAGATATATATAAGAAATTATTGTATTTACTAATGTAAATAATCCATATTCTCCTGTACCTAATGTAGTTAGCATAAATGGAGTATATAAAAGTGATATAACATTTCCAGCTATCAATGTTATATACGATATTATGGTTGCCAATTTAATGTTATTTTTCATAACTTCACCTACTCATACATTCCTTAAGACAGACTATTTATTAACTTTTTAAAATAAATACTTTCAAAGTCTATATTTGTCTTTTCATTTAAATTTATAAGTTCCATACCTAATTGCTTAATTAAGTTAGTATCTAATTTTTCAACAAATTTAATATAATTTAAATCTTTAATCCATTCATAAGTACCTGTAATTTTATAATCCAATGATTTTGTAACAATGCATGGTGTTTTGGTTATTGCAGCAAATAACATTCCATGTAATCTATCTGTTATAACTACCTTACACCTTAAAAACTCATTAAGCATTTTTCTTAATTCATTTTCTCTATTGTCAGCAGTAATACTTATGTTTATTACAGTATCATAAGCAAATACATTTTCAAAAGCTCTGTCTAATTCATTAAATAATCTGCTTTTATCCACATCTATAATACTTTCTTTATCATTTCTTAAGCACAACATAACCTTAGTTCTTTCATAATCATTAAATTTTATATTGTTATATAAAGAAAGAACTATATCTGGATTTATTAAAACTCTACAATTGTTAAATTCTTTTTTCATTATTTTATAAGAATTTTCTTCTCTCGCTATTAAGGTTAAATTTTTATGATTGTTATATATCCTTTTACTCTTTTTCAATTCATGTATTCCATTTTTATCCTTAGTAAAATCTATTGTTTGTGGCATAGATATAATCTTATTATTATGAAAGGTTTTTATTACTAGACGCCTTCCAACCTCTTCACTTACCCAGATATTCCCCATATTCCCGCCACCAATAAGTACTATTAAATCATCATCATTTATTTCATATTTCAATGCTTTTGCATACTTATAAAACTCATTGCTATTTACTTCTATTAATTTATATTCACTAAAATATTTTCTTAGCAGCTTATTAGTTGCATATATAATAGCTTGATCTCCCATATTTCCATATACAGGTGTAATAGCATGAATAATTTTTTTTTCATTTTTATATTTTTTAAATTTTTTATAATATATAAAGCTAAAAGTATACTTAATCCTATTAATAAATTTCTCTCCACATAAATTAACTATTATATTTTTTGAAAGCATTGGCATAAGTAATCGCCTCGTATTTCATTTATTAAAGTTTAAATAACATTCTCTTTTAATTTTTCAAAATAAATCTCTTTAAAATTTATTTCATTAACTTTTTCTAGGTTAAGAAAATTATCAATTATATTCTCTATTTTTTCAAATTCTAAATCATCAATCATCTTTATATAATTTAAATTTTTAATCCATTTATAAGTTCCTGGAACTTTATGATCTAATGATTTAGTAATTATACATGGAGTTTTTGTAATAACAGCAAAAACCATTCCATGTAATCTGTCTGTTATAACAACCTTAGCACTTAAAAATTTATTGAGCATGTCCTTAACCTCGTTTTCTCTTATTTCTTTGGTAACTAATTTATTTACAACTGTATCATAATGAAATGTATGTTTATATTTTTTATCAATCATTTCAATAAGTTCATATCTCTTATGTGCTATTAGGCTTTCTTTATCTTTTCTTAAGCATGTCATTATATTTTTTCTCTTATGACAATTATTCTTATATATATCATGTAGATATAAGACAATGTCTGGGTTTAATAAAATTTTATTATTCCGTAGCTCCTCTTTCATAATTTTATATGAAGTTTCTTCTCTCGCTATAATTGTTAAATCTTGATGTGAATTATATATTTTTTTTGTTTTTTCTAACTCCATTATCCCTTCATCATCATTAGTAAAACTCATAGTTTGTGTCATTGATATAATTTTATTTTTAGGGAAATTTTTTATTATAAATCTTCTTGATTTTTCTTCCTCAATATAAAGATTTCCCATATTGCCACCACCATGTAGTACTATTAAATCATCTTTGTTTAATACCTTATTTATTGCCTTTCCATAAGTATATATATCGTTACTATTAACTTCTATAACTTCATAATCTATAAAATTTTCTTTTAAAAACTTTATCGTTGCAACTGCAATGGCCTGATCTCCTATATTTCCATGCAATGGTGTTAATGCATATATTATTTTTTTAGTGTCCTTATATTTTTTAAATTTATTATAATGTCTGAAACTAAAAAGATACTTTATTGCATTTACTTTATCTCCACCTATTAAATTTGCTATAAAAATCTTAATTTTTATCAAAATAAAATATCTCCTCATCAAATATTTATATATATTAAACCTCACTTACATTATTAGAGATACTACCAATACTCTTAAATTTTCTATATATTGATTCTATTTTTATATATAAAGGTATATTAATATCAATTAATTTACTTCTAATTTTTAATCCCTTTGAAAGTGAATTTTCATTAATTATTTCTTTTACCTCATTATCAATATTAGTAAATTTATAATCATATATAGTATTTATAGCCATTCTAGATATATATTTTTTTAACTCTTCTTGTAACTCTTTATTTTCTATCTTACTAGCAACCTTATCCAAGTCTAAACAAATATTAATTAAATCATTACCCCTTTTAGTGTTTAACCCTGAATTCATTATTGAACCACTTCTTTGTCTATATACATAAAAATCTTTTTTATAAATTGATACATTATTTGCTTTTAATAATACTCTTGGGGTAAATTCTTGATCTTCATGATATATACCTTTTTTAAAAAACAATTTATTATCTATTAATAAATTTCTTTTAAAAATATATAACCATACTGGTGAGTACATTCTAAATTCCCGTAATGATTTTAATAAAAATTCTCTTGCATCTATAGAGCTACCATTTAATGCACTGCTTTCTCTTTTCATAGGATATTTATTATCATCTGAGTAATACCAAATACAATTTCCCTCAACAATATCACTATTATTTTTAATGGCCATATCATACATTTCTTCATAGGCAGTATCAAATGCTATATAATCATCACTATCAACAAATGCTACATAGTCTCCTTGAGCTACTTTTAATCCATTATTTCTAGCTGATGATAATCCAGAATTTTCTTGATTAATAATCTTAATTCTATCATCATTTATTTTTTCAATTTTTTCTATACTATTATCTTGTGTTCCATCATTTACAATAATTATTTCTATATCATTAATAGTTTGATTACATAAAGATTTAACACATTGCTCTACGTAATCTTCAACATCATAAACTGGAACTATAAAACTTAGCTTTATCATTTTACTCCTTTTTGAATTTAATACTTTTTTTACATTAATCTTTAAAAATTTTTTTACTTAGTTTTATTCTTTTTAGATAATATTATCTCCTTAATATTATTAGCAATATTGTAAGCATCTTGTAAATTTAACTGACCATAAATAGGTAAAGTTAAAACTCTATCAGATACATATTTAGCAACATTTAAATTATTACTATTATATTTTCCTTTATAACATTCTAATTCCGGTATCATTGGATAAAAATACTTTCTAGTATAAATATTATATTCTTTCAAAGATTCATGTAATTCATCTCTTGTTATTCCTGTACATTCCTCATCAACTAATATAGGAAAGTATGAATAATTATGCTTTATTCCTTCCTTGTCATTCAAATAATAAACCCCTTCAACCTCTTCTAGTTGTTCTCTATATATTCTAGCTACCTCTTTTCTATTTTTTATTTGCTCATCAACATACTTTAAATTACATAATCCCATTGCAGCTTGAAACTCATTCATTTTTGCATTTAATCCAACTACTTCTACTTCATCATTGCTTATATAGCCAAAATTTTTCAAGCTTCTAAGCCTTTCTTCTAAATCACTATTATTGTACGCTAATATTCCGCCCTCAATTGAGTTATATACTTTTGTTGCATGTAATGAAAACATTGAAATGTCCCCAAAGTTACCAATTCCTATTCCACCTATTTCCACTCCAAATACATGAGCTGCATCATATATTACTTTTAAGTTATGATCCTTAGCTATTTTTTCTATTTTTTCTACATCACAAGGATATCCAAATACATGAACTGGTATTATAGCCGAAGTCTTATCTGTGATTAATTCTTCAATTTTATCAACATCAATAGTGAAATCTTCTTTATTTATATCGCAAAAGACAGGTTTTAAGTTGTTCAACACAATTGCATGAGTTGTTGATGGAAATGTAAATGGTGTTGTTATTACTTCACCTTTAATATTTAGCGCTTTTATTGCTATATCTAATGATAGATGTCCATTAGTAAATAATGTTGCATTATTTACTCCTAAATAATTAGCTATTTTATTCTCTAGTTCATTGTGTAGACATCCATTATTAGTTATCCAATTAGTTGACCACATACTTTGTATCTTTTCTATATATTCTTTAAATGGTGGTAAAAATGCCTTTGTAACTTGAATTGGCTCTTTAAAATAATACATATTAGCCCCCCTAAATTTTAATTCTATCTTTTAAAATACCCCAAACATCCTCTTAGGAACTTTCATTATAATTGTATCTAAATTTTTTATAAAAAATATAAGCTTCTCTACTAATGAATACTCTTCAAACCTATATCCTCTTTCATATCTCCACATTGCATTTTTATATGCCCAATATCCTAATTGCTTTTTATAAGGAATAATTTCTTTTTTATAACATTTTATTGTGTCATTAAAGAATATATTATTTTGCTTCTTATTTATGCTTACTCCCCTTCCAAATCTATATTTAATAGTTATAGTATCTAAATAATCTATTTTACATCCTAATCTAACTACTTTTAAAAACATAGTCCAATCATCTAAATGCATATAATCTTCATCATATACACCATATAACTCAAAAACCTTTCTATTAAATAAAACTGCTGGATTTGGTATAACATCTTCTATTGCTAATTTTTTAAAAAATATTTCTGGATTTTTTCCCAATGGTAAATATCTTCTAAAATATTTTATTTTTTTATTAGCTATAGGTAACTGATTCATATTTTCATCACAAAATAGCATATTTCCTGTTACTATTAGGCTGTCATTTTCCTTCATGAAATTAACCAATTCAGATAGCGATTTATTATTAAAGAATACATCATCACCATCTATAAATTTTATATATTTCCCATTTGAAAGTGATAATCCCTTATTATAATTTTTAACTACCCCTAGATTTTTATTATTACTATTTATAATTACATTTTTAATATTGTTTTTCTTTCTTTTATTTATATATTCATAATAATAGTCATTTTTAAATTCCTTAGTTCCATCATCACTTATAATAATTTCTATATTATGATAATCTTGCTCCAATATAGAATCTATAGTTTCATTTAAAATATCTAGTTGATTATATGATAATATTATTACACTAACTAAATCATCCTTCACTCTATCTCCCCCATACCTATTTATTAAAAACCAATTTTATATGGCAAGACTCCGTTCATATTTCCTTGCAAAGTTGTTTTATAAAACCATACAAATGATATAAACATAACTAGTAAGTATATGTTGTATCGTATTCTATAATCCTTTATCACCGATATCATTCTTGGAATAAAAATAATTACGACAATATAAAAATATTCAGCTATTCTTGTAAAATTTGATATAATTGTTGATAAAAGAAAACATACGCATGCACAAAAAAGAAGATTTAAAAATACATTGTTTTCTGGATTTTCTTCTATTAATTTATCTTTCATCATAAATGCAATAATAAATATAAATACTGGAATAATAATTATTAATCCTATCCCTAATCCTTGCATTCCCCAGGCTACACTATCATAATCTGAATAAAATTTATTTCTCATAAAATATATTATTTTATTAATTAATAATGATCCCGCGCATCCTAATACTATATATATACATATTTTTTTTACATTTAAATTAATTTTAGATATGAAATACATTGGGAAAAATATAAGAGCCGACTTATGGATAAGAATAGCAAACAGAATAACTAGACAAAATCTTTTAAAGTCTTCATTTATTATATACTTTATGGATAATGTGCATATTGCAATAGCAATAAACTGTCTTTGAATATTCATAGCATCAAAATAAAAATTAAATGTTATTAATAAATAAACACTCAAAAGCATATTTGTTGAATATCTCTTTATAAAAATTATAAATAATATAATAGTTATAAAGCTAACTACTATAAATACCCACTGAGTATTGTTAGTAAAAAGAGCAATTATTTTATTTAGTAATGCATATCCATAATCTTTATCTACGTAAGAATAATCAAAAAAATTATTGTTGGTATGTTGTCTAAATATAGCTTCATAATTTCTAAAATCTACACCTACATTTTTTCTAAATCCAGAAACTATAAATAATATGAGAAATGATATTGTTAAAAAAATATTATCAGCCGTTGCTTTATTTTTAAATATTATATATATATATATCCCTATTAATATTATTGATAATATCATTACTTCATAAACCATACTTACTCTCCATTCTTAGTAATTTTAAAAATGAACTCCTCAAATTTATGGGCCATATCAACAATCTCAAATCCATTTAATTTTATCTGTTCACTTCTATCCGTCCTTATATACTCCCTTTTAAAACTAACCACTTCATTTGCCCACTCCCTAGATGATTTTTCTAAGGATAAATATTTTAAATTATCTGTTACACAAGCTTCTTTTGGTACAGCATCTGAGACTATGCATTTTAATCCTGTAGCCTGTGCCTCAATTAATACTATTCCTAAACCTTCATAATTAGATGGAAAAATAAATAAATCCATAATATTCAATAAATCAGGAATATCATCTCTATTTCCTAAAAAAATAACCTTTTCTTCTAATCCTAATTTTTTAACTTTATCAATAATTGTATTTTTTAATTTACCTTCCCCAATTAACATTAGAGTAGAGTTTGGTTTTATTTTAACTACATCATTAAAAATATCTATAATAAAATTATGATTTTTTTGATAGTCAAATCTTCCTATATGTCCTATAACAAATTTATTTTGTAAATTATATTTTCTTTTTAGATCTATTGATTTTTCTTCATCATATTTAAATCTGCTAGTATCAATAGCATTTGGTACTAATCTAACCTTGCCTTCTTCAATTATTTTTTTGCCAAATAGCCATTCTCCGGCTAATTTAGAGCACATAAAAAAATATGTTGCCTTTTTATTTATAACTCTTCTATTTAAACAATGAAGTATATAATATAATTTAGACATATCTCCGCTATCTGAATTATGACTATGAACAATTTTTATCTTAATATCACTTATTAAAGACATTAAAAACGGAATATTATAATACAAGCAACTTAAATTGTAATATACAATATCATAGGTATTCTTTCTCCTTAAAATATCATAGTATCCCTTTATATTTTTAAAAACATTCTCTTTTCTTGGAGTTATATAATATATCTCTCCTCCAAGCTCTCTAATTTCATCTTCATATTCACATTCATTACCACATACAATAAAATCTAACTGTATCTTCGATTCATCAATATTTCTATATAAATTCATTAAATATTGCTGAACTCCACCTTTTCCTGGACACATCCCATCAACCAATATTCTTACTTTCTTATCTTGCATTTTCTCACCTTTTTATATTTTTTTTACATATATGCAATTTTAATAATTCTTTTAAGTCGCTCTATTAACTTCTTTTTATAAAATTGAAATCTACTTATAGGTGAATCATCATAAAAAGAGCTTTTTCTAAAATCTCCATATTTTCCTTGGTAAATACAAGCTTTTAAATATTGCCAGATACATACTTTATTAATTTCTTCACTTTCACTGCTTGTCCTAAGCTTATTTAAATATTCTTCTTTTGGTTTCAAATCAAACTTAAATGTTTTTAAGTTTTGAATCATTGATATTTCAAAGTGTAAATCCAGCTCTTCTTTAGATACTTTTACATTTAAATTATTTAAGTAATCGTTAAAAATAGCTTTAAATACCTCTTCTCTCTGTTTCATATCTTTATTGGCTTTTCTTGTGATACTATTTTTTACTATCCTATATTTAACTAAAGGTTTGTTAATGTTACTAACCTTATACTTTGGCATTATTTCTGCCCATAATCCAAAATCCTCTGCATATTTAAAATTTTCATTATATCTAAAGTTATTTTCTTTTAATATACTACTCCTCATAATTACAGATGGATGTACAAATGAACAATCAAATATACTTGCTGCTTTTATTTCTTCATAATTTTCTATACAATAGACATTTTTTCTTATAAATCCTACTTTATCTAAAAAAAAAGTAGCTGCAGTTCCACACATCGCAATTTCAGTATTTTTCTCCATGAATTTAACTTGTTCACTTAATCTTGTTTTTCTTGAAAAATCATCTGAATCCATTCTTGCAATATACTTTCCCTTAGAATTTTCTATTCCCTTATTTAATGAATAAATAAGTCCTTTATTTTTAATATTATCTAAAATAATTATTCTTTTATCTTTTTCCTTATATTCGTTCAATATTTTAAGACTTGAATCCGTAGATCCATCATTAATAATAATAAATTCAAAATTAGAATAATCCTGACATAAAATACTTTCTATAGATGACTTTAAATATTTCTCACTGTTATAAACTGACATTACTACACTTACTAATGGATTCATATATTCTCCTTTAGTCCTATGTCTTTATATATTAAATTCATTTCATTCAATACTTCTTTTATGTCATATTTTTTTATATCATTGATATTATTATTACTAAACTTTTCTGCTAATTTATCATCATTATAAATTTTTAAAATTGCTTCTTTGGTTGCTTGTATATCGTTTATTGGTACAAGTAGCCCATTAATATTATCTTTTACTAAATCATTGTTTCCCCTAATATTAGTACATATTATAGATTTTCCAATGGCCATTGCTTCCATTAGATTTCTTGGTAAACCTTCTTGCAAAGAAAATAATGCAATTATATTAGAAATATTTATTATTTCACTTACATCATTTCTAAACCCTAATAACTTAATACTCTCACTAAGATTATTATCTTCTATATACTTTTTATAATTATCCTTAAGTACTCCTTTTCCAACAAATAAAACCTTAATATTAGGATATTCTTTATATAATAGTTTCATAGTATCTATTATTTGTAGATGATTTTTTCTTTTTATTAGTTCTGCAATTATAGTAATAACAAAATCCTCATCTTTTAATCCTAAAGATTTTTTAAATTCTCTTAGATCATTTGAATTATTGCTATACTTATTTAAATCCAACCCTATTCCATTTATTTTAAAAATCTTATTATTTTTGTATTTAAATTTTTCTTTTGCTAATATAAAGTCCTCTTCATTCATAGTTATTATGCAGTCTGTCCATCTTGCAGCTATCTTTTCTAAATTATAATATACAATCCAATTTAACATTGGAGCCCCCTTATAAAAATGGAAGCCATGAGCTGTATATATGATACTTATATTCATATTTCTTGTTGCAAGCCTAGTAATAAAGGCTGCTATAGGGGTATGGACATGAACATAATCATATTGTCCATTTTTTATTACCTCTTTTATCTTCTTATAAGCTCCTATATTGCTAGTTGATAACGGACTTCTACTAAAAGGAATATCATGTATCACTAAATTTTTATCTAATAGTCGTTTATCTAAATTTAATCCTATATTACACGCACATTCTACTTCATAATTATTATCTAATAGATATTCAATATGAGGTACTAAGAATGCATTTATCGTTTCGCTTATTGTCGTAACGTATAATATTCTCTTCATATATCTCCTTACTATCGGATAAATTTAATATTACTTTTTTAATTTCTAGCAAATAACTTACTCCTACAAACCAATAATAGTAACTAATTTCCTTTATTAAAAATCTAATGTATTAATTTTTTCTAATTTATACTTAACTTTTCCTAAATATATTCTTTATCTATACGCATCCTCTAATGATTTCTTCGTTCTAAATATTTATCATCTCCATAATGAGCATGGGTATTTTCAGTTACAGAGTTAAAAACAACACCTAATATATTGCACTTCTTTTTTTCTAATATGTTTTTAGCTTCATTAGCAAATGTTTTTTTACTCTTTGATTCTCTAACTACAAATACAACCCCATCTGCTTTAACTGCTAATATTTGCGCATCTGCAACTGCCATTATTGGAGGTGCATCCAGTATTACATAGTCATAACTTTCTCTTAGTAACTCTATAAAATCATCCATTTTCTTAGAGCTAATCATCTCCACTGGATTAGGAGGTGTTTTTCCACTAGTTATAATATCTATGTTTTCATTAATATTATAATTATCTTTAATTTTATTAGATTGTCCTGTTAATATCTCAGATAATCCTGTACTATTTGATATCTTAAACTTTTTATGAATATTGGGTCTTCTCATATCACAGTCTACTAATACAACTTTTTTACTTGATTCAGCCATTGTTAATGCAAGATTTTTTGCAATAGTAGTTTTACCTTCACCAGATTGTGAACTAGTTACAACAATTACCTTAATAGGCTTATCATAAGATGAATATTCAATATTGCTCATTAAAACTCTATACGCTTCTGTTACTAAAATATCTTTGTTTTTTTTCACCATATATATACCTCTTTTCTAATCATCATTATACCTAGGTATAACACCAATTATAGGTAATCCTAAATTTCTCTCAACATCTTCTTTACTATTAAATGTATTATTAAAAAAATCCATTAATAATACTAAAGAAACACTTAAAACACAGCCTCCTATAAAAGCAACAACTAAATTTCTTAATAAATTATTTGTTAATGGTTCTTTTGCTATTTGAGCATCATCAATAATCTCTATATTTACATTGGGTATAATATCTCTAGAAACCTTTATAAATTCATTAGTTATTGCATTAACAACATCAAAACTTTCTTTGCTATCTATAGATTTATAGCTTATTTCAAGAATTTGTGTATTTTCTTTTTGTACAACACTCAAATTTTCTAATACATCTTCTACATCTTTATCTAAATTAATACTTTCTAATGCACTCTCAATTAAGTTATTTGTACTTGCTAATTCCACGTATGTTTGCATAAGCTGTTGATACATTTGTATTTCCCATTGATCATAAGTAGATTCATTATTTATTTCTTTTCCAACAAAAACTTTGGTTTTTGACTCATATACAGGCTTAATTACATACTTGGTAATTGCTATAGTAGAAATTAAACAAATAGCTATAATAAAAACAATTAGAGCCCACTTTTTCTTTAATAAATATAAAAATTCTCTCAATTGAATAAACTCTTTATCCATTCACTTCTCCTTATACTACTTATATTTATCTAAAGGTTTTTAACCACTATACATATTTAATTAATATATCATCATACTTAATTGCATAAATTTCATCTTTATAAGTGCCTATATTTTTCTTGTTTTCTACCCCTGATAAGTTGTTTCTTATTAATTTAGTAAAATCTTCCCCACATTCATATGCATGTGGATATCCACCTCCAAATCTCGGATTAATCTCTGAAATATAATACTCATTACCAATTTTAAACATATCTATATCTATAGGACCAACCAGTTTTAAATCAGATATTAATTCTATAACTAGATTAAATAATTTATCTGATTTATATGATTTTGATTTATCAGTTTCCCCAGACCTCAATCTAATTTTCTCTTTTGCAAAAATAGAAACCGTCTCCTTAGAAATCATATCAACATAAGCATCTACCCCAATTTCAATTCCATCTAAATAATCTTGTATAATAAGATTAGGAAACTTACCAAGTAAAAACTCTACTTCCTCTAATGTATATACTTTATTTATACCTATACTCGCACTTCCACAAATCGGCTTTACAATTACAGGAAAATTTATTTTCCTTAAAGTATAATCATTTTTAAACTCTTCAAAATCAATATAAGTTTTTGCACATTTAAAATTATTATCTGTTAAAAATTTGTACATTTTATATTTATTAAAACATATCTCAATTGATTCATAGTTTGATAAAAAGCATGTTACTCCCATTTCTTTAAAATCATCTATATGCCTTGCTAATATACTTAACTCTGGATCAATTAAAGAAATAATACCTTTAATATTCTCCCTTTTACATATATCCTTTATGATATCTATATATCTTTCATCATCTATCTTAGGAACATTATAATAATTATCTGCAACATATAAACTTGGAGCTAATCTATCATAATCAACTGCTATTATCTTTCCAAATCCCTCAAATTCTTTAGTAAAATATTCCAGTAACTTATATCTTCTTCCTGAACTCAGAAATAATAAATTCAAAATTTCTACACCTCCTTACTATATAAAACACTTATTTATATATTCATTTACTCCCCATCTTTCACGAACACACTTATATTTATTATTCTCCCTTACATATACTGCTGGAAAATACTCTATAAATAATGGTGATAAGCATAAAGTATATGAGCCAACCTTATTAAAAATTATCTTATCTCCAATTGTTAATTCCTTTTCATTAGTTAATTTCATAATCCTATCATTTTCCATACATGTATAACCACAAATTATTTGTTCATCATCAATTTTATCCATATTAGTTATCAGCTCATACTCATAAAACTTCTTTCTCATGAGAGGATCTATATTACTTCTACTCCCATTAATATTTACTATCCTTTTATCTAAAACATTTTTTACATCAACAACTTCACATACAAAACTTATAGGTGATGCTATCAAAGATGCTCCTGGCTCAACTATTAACTTAGTAGTATTCCTATTAAAATGTTTTGATAATTCATCAGTTATAACTTTCATATATTCATAGTATGATGGTTTCTCAGGCATCCCCCCGAAAAATCCACCACCTATATCAACATAATCCAAAGGATTGTTAATTAGCTTTGCAATAACACAGGCCTTCTTAGCTATTTCTTCATAAACCTTTAAACTTCTAGTTTTAGTGCTACAATGCAAATGAATTCCTACAATCTTAACTCTTGAGATATCTTCTATGTCTGATATAGCTTTACTTAACTCCCCATTTTCAAAACTAAAGCCAAATCTCCCAACTTCACTTCCCATCGCACTTTCATTAGGGCAACATTCTTCTAAATTAAAATTAACCCTTATCCCTATATTAATTACATCAGTACTTCTCGCTTCTTCTCTTAACCAATTTATTTCTCTCCAGCTATCAATATTAATGATACCTTTATTCATTATTGCTCTATGAAATATTTCTCTCCCCTTATTAGGACCATTAAATATTATCCTCTTTTCATTGTTTCCTAATGCTACTGCTAAATTATACTCATCATCTGATACTACTTCTGCAAAGCAACCATTCTCTTTCATGAAATTTAAAACCCAAGGCAAAGAATTGGTCTTATACGAATATCCAATAATATAATTTCCCCAAGTGTCACTTAATGCATTATTAAAGTCATCAATATTTTTTTTTAACTTTTCCTTATATATAATAAAATATGGAGTCTTAAGTTCCTTCAAATATGAATTCACCTCCTCACCTAATTATTTCTTATAAATAACTCTTTAATATTTTCAATAACTTTTGCTATTTCCTCATCATTCATATTAGTATCTGATGGAAGACATACCCCTCTATTAAATATATCCTCTGAAATACTAATTTCTTTATCCCTTTCCTTAAAGAATTTACACTCCTTATAATATGGTTGTAAATTCATTGGCTTCCATATATACCTTGATTCTATATTTCGCTCTTCTAGTCTTAATATTATGTCTATAGGTTTAACTTTAGAACTTTTCCCTAACAAAATTACGCTTAGCCAATAGTTTGGCTCTCCATAATTACATATTGGAACCATTTCAATATCACTAATATCTTTAAATGCTTCTCTATATTTCTCATATATATATTTCTTTTTAGCTATTCTATCTTCTAAAACTCTAATTTGTCCTCTTCCGATTCCTGCACAAATATTACTCATTCTATAGTTGTATCCCAACTCTACATGTTCATAATATCGTTGATTTTCTCTAGCTTGAGTTGCCAAAAATCTAGCCTTTCTTATACCTTCTTCATCATTTGAAACAAGCATTCCACCTCCTGAAGTAGTTATTATCTTATTTCCATTAAATGAATAGATACCATATTTTCCAATAGTCCCTGTCATAACACCTTTATACGTTGCTCCCAAGCTTTCTGCTGCATCCTCAATTATTGGAGTATTATAGAAATCACATATTTCTTTAATTTTATCCATATCAGTACTTTGTCCATATAAATGCACTACAATAACTGCTTTTGGTCTTTGTCCTGTTTTTTCATAAAACTCAAATGCTTTTTTTAATGCCTTAGGCGACATATTTAAACTCTCTATTTCAGAATCTATAAATACTGGTTGTCCGCCTTCATAAATTATTGGATTGCAACTTGCTGCAAATGTTAATGACGAGCAAAATACTAAATCTCCTTTATTAATGCCTATTAACTTTAATGCTAAATGTATAGCTGCTGTTCCTGATGATAATGCTACGGCAGCTTTTACTCCAACATAATCACGTATCTCATTTTCAAAACTATCAACATTAGGTCCAAGTGGTGCAATCCAATTACTTTCAAATGCCTCATTAATAAATTTTTTTTCTAATCCCCCCATATGAGGAGATGCTAAATATATCCTCTTATTTTCTTTATATAATGATTTTTTCTCCATTAACTTCATCTCCTCTAAGTTATTCATTTATTTCTACCTATCTTTTGCAGTAACTGATACTTCCTCTAATATTTTTTTGTTATTATATATTTCAGGTGAACTATATGTTGGCACAATTTCTTTTAATTTATCAATTAGCATATTCTTATTGCCAATCTTAGAAATAGAAACAAGTTCTTCTATTTCTAAAAGTAATTTATTTAAAGATTTACTTTCAGGTCTATCTATAAATATTTTTTCATGAGCTGTTTTTGTTAAATTATCATTGTTCATTAGTAATTCTTCATATAATTTTTCTCCTGGCCTTAATCCTGTTATTTCAATTTTTATATCCTTATTTGGAGTATATCCTGAAAGTTTTATTAGATTTTCTGCTAAATCATATATTTTTACTGGACTTCCCATATCAAGTACAAAAACCTCTCCACCTTTTGCATATGCACCAGCTTGAAGTACTAGCTGTGCCGCTTCTGGTATAAGCATAAAATATCTTGTTATATCTTTATGAGTTAGCGTTATAGGTCCACCATTTTTTATTTGCTTTTTAAATAGTGGAATCACTGAGCCATTACTTCCAAGTACATTTCCAAACCTAACTGCAACAAATTCAGTTTCATTATCTTTTTCATTATTAATAGCTTGAACTATCATTTCACAAAGTCTCTTACTAGCACCCATTACATTTGTTGGATTAACTGCTTTATCTGTGGATATTAATACAAACTTATCAACCTTATATTCACTTGCAAGTTGAGCCATATTTAATGTACCAAGTACGTTGTTTTTTATTGCTTCTGTTGGATTATCCTCCATTAACGGTACATGCTTATGGGCCGCTGCATGAAAAATTATATTGGGCTTATACTTACTTATTATTTGGTTTATTCTTTGTTTATCTCTTACTGATGCAATAATAACTTTTTTTCTTAATTGTGGATCAGTGTAATTTAATTCATTTTGTAAATCATACGCATTATTTTCATATATATCTAATATTAAAAGTAATTTTGGATTGAACTTTGCAATTTGTCTACATAGCTCTGAGCCTATAGACCCTCCCCCACCAGTTACTAAAATAACCTTATCTTTTATATAACTTTCTATTCCACATTTATCTAACTCAACTTCTTCTCTTCCAATTAAGTCCTTTAAATCTATATCTCTCATTTTATTAATTAAGGTTCCATCTTCTAATATCTGATGGTATCCAGGAATAACCTTAACCTTTGCTTTAGTATTAGTACATATATCTAATATTTTTGCTTTTTCTTTTGAATCTATTTTTACAATTGCAAATAGTATTTGATCTATATTTTCTCTATCTACTATTTCCTCTATATCTTCTCGTGTGCCTAATATCTTTACACCATTTAAATAATTATTTTTTTTAGATATATCATCATCTATAATTCCTATAATATTAAATTTACTACTTTCTTCTTTTCTTATTTCTCTTATTATTGCTGCTGCACAATAGCCAGCTCCAATTATTAAAACATTATATTTTCCTGCAACTCTATCTGCTGAAAAATAAGTTACAGCTCTAGTTATTATTCTTAAAGATAACCTTATCCCTGTTGTTCCTATCATTATTAATATTGCTGATATAATATTAACTATTATTGGCACCTTTATTATTGGTAGAATTCCTATAATAACTGAAGTTATAATAAATCCGCTTATAGATGCCATTATTGATTCTGTAAATTCATATGCTCCTGCATTAATCCAAATACAGTTATACATTTTAAAAATCTTTAAAGATAATACATATACTAATATTGCTATTATTATTGCTACTAGCTCATTTTTAATATTTTCATCCATACCATAATAAAATAAACTGCAAATATAGTAAGACATTACTATTATTGATATATCAATAATAATTAATAGTATATTTTTTTTCTTCTTATCCAAATTCAATATAGATATACCAAGCATTATTTCCCCCCTATGATAATTGCTATGTATAAATTCCTTTTAATAAAAAATTAATATATTATAAAGTATATTTTTATTCATAATAAAGTATTACCTATGTACTACTTTTACAATAATACTAATTATGTATTGCTCATTAATGATTACTTATTCTTTTAAATTTTGTTATCCAATATGTTTCAATAATTTTACGTTTATCCATAATTATACTATTCTTATATTTATACTATTATTCTGAAATATTCTAATAACTTCAGTTTTAAATATGCATTTTGTTATATAAAATTATTTGTATATATTGTCTAAATTAAAATCTTTTCTACATATTCGTATATTTTTCTTATATTTCACCTCACTAAACATCTTCTATAATTTTTTAAGTATACTACTATCTACTTATTTATAATTAATACTAAGTAGTACTACTAATTTTATATATAGCTTCTTAACTCATTACGCTACACTACAAGTTTCAAACTATATCTACTTGACAGCATAAATTTATATTTAATTTTTATAGAATACTTCTCTATTCTAAAACCTTTGTATACTTTTACATAGAACTAGTGTATAATTAAATTGTTAAATTATGTAATTGGATTAGAGGTGTTTCTTTTGAAAATTTCTATATTATGTAAATATCCATTGATTCACTACGGAATAAAATCAATCTTGAAAGAAAAGTATAAAAATATAACTTCATTTTTTTTAATTGATGATTTTTTGAAATATATATCTACATGCAAAAATGATATATCAAATGGGAATGTAATTTTGATTACTGTTTTATTAGAAGAAAATTGGGAATTTCTCGATAAAATTTTATCTGTTAAAGCTTTTAAACCCAATCTTAAATTATTAATTATTGATTTTAATGAAAGTAAGGATATATTTCTTAAACTATCAAATTTAAATATTGATGGTTATATCCTTGGTACTTTTACTCAAGAAGATATAACCTATGCCATTCATAAAATTTCTACTGGATTCAAATTCTATGATAGGGAATTTTTTTATAAACTTATTGAATCTGAAACTGCACTTACTCTCACTGGTCAAAATTCCAATAAAAATAACTTAACTAAAAGAGAGATTGAAATACTGTCTCAACTTTCTAAAGGTTTAAGTAATTTGGAAATTGCTAAAAATCTTAATATCAGTGAAAATACTGTGAAAAAACATATCAGTAATATTTTCATAAAAATTAATGTTAATGATAGAACAAAAGCAATTATTTATGCTTATGAATATGGAATTATTTTTTAATAAAAAAGTCAACCAGTAGGAGTATTAATACTACTACTGATTGACTTTTATGCTTATTACTTATATTCATATTTCATAATATGAAAGCTCTTATTTTAAAAACTTATTATTTAAACTATATTAATATCTTTAATTAAAATAATAAAAGAGTTTTGGATCAACCAAAGATTTTACCTTTTAACGATTCTCTCTCATTAAAGCTATAAACCTAAATCAATTATATATAAATTAATTAGTCCTTTACACTCCAATGACTTGTTATCAAGTGTACATTACATAACTTTAGTGTTTCTGGCAAAATAATATGCCATTTAAATATGCAGTATGTTTAAACTTGAAATATCCGCAGTTATGTTTAAATTTTTAAGTTGCTTAAAAAGTTAAATACAGACTTGAACCATCATTTCACTTTATAAAGCTTTACTAATTTAATATATAATCTTATTAAAAATGAGTTAATCTACAATGCCATAAATCAACAAATCATTTTTAAATGTTGTAATCCAAAACTCCCTAGAGATAGCTAATATTTTAAACTAAAAAATAATTCTTATAAAATATAATAATTATATTACATTGTCTTTACTATATAATGATCATATTATATTTCCTTCACTATTTTCTAAATTTAAAATTATTATTTACCACCTCTTATTAATGTTTTATCCTATTATCTAAATTTTATGCACTAAATAAAAAAACTTATTTTTAACTGAATAAACTTTTAATTTAAAGTCAATAATTGGTAATGTAATAATAGTTTCTTACTATAAATAAACTTAGACTGCACTATATTTTTAAACTTAATTGATTCATAAATATAATTCAATAAAAATCTATTTACTTTCCCCTATTATTACAAAATATTATATATAGGAGGAAATAATATTGATTATTTCAAAGAAAAATTTTAAAAATAACAAAAAGAAAAAAGGTGGTTTTACCCTTATTGAACTTGTAGCAGTCTTAGCTATAATAGGTATTTTATCAACAGCCCTTACACCTAAGATAGGTGGATATATAACAGAAGCTAAAAAAGCTAAAATTTTAAATGAAGCAAAAACTATAGTTACTGCCTATGAATCTATAAGTTTTAAAAATACAGGTCTTCCAACCGACCCTACCGTAGCTCAAGTAATTGATAAAGCATCAGACCTAATACCAGAAAAAGCAATTTCTAAATTACCTGATGATTTTACTATAACTCATTGTAAAAATATTTTAGATACGGAAAGGTATACTTTCACATATAAAGATGGTATTGTCGGTGAACCCCAAGAAATAAACTCTTCTGATACATCAGGTTCTTAAAATAGAAATTTTATTTTACTAATCTATTTATTTGTAATATCTACATGATATTAATTGCTTTTTATAAAAGCATTTTAATATATTAAAACATTAATTTACTGTTCTCTCATCACCTTAAATTAATGTTATAAATAAAATGATGATATAACTATAGGAATTTATATTATTAAGTAGTTCACTAAGTAACACCCTTTAATAATATTAACTTCTTAAAGTTTATATCATCATTTTTATTATTTATTTAATTTTTAAAATTAAATAAATTATTAAATCTATATATAGAGTAATTTATCTGCTAATTAATTTTATATTAGTTTTAATTAATTAAATTATAGACTAAAAAACTCTGTAAATGCTTTAACTGTATAGTAGTTATCTTTAACAGATGCTAATTCTCTTATTGAGTGCATTCCTAAAACTGGTGCTCCCATATCAATAACTGGTATTGTTAAATTAGCTGCTGTTACAGGACCTATTGTAGTCCCTCCTCTAACGTCTGATCTATTAACAAACTTTTGGAATGGAACTCCTGCTGCTTCACAAACACCAGCAAATACTGCTCCATTAAAGCTATCTGTGCTATAACTTCCTGATGCAGCTATCTTTAATACTGGACCACCTTCAAGTACTGGTCTATTTGTTGGATCATGCTTATCACCTAAGTTTGGATGAACTGCATGAGCTAAGTCTGCTGATATCATTATAGAATTAGCAAGTGCTCTATAGTATCCTTCTCTATCCTTGCCTAATCCTAAAGCAATTCTTTCTAATATATTATTTAATAATGTAGAGTTTGCACCTTCAGCAGTTAAGCTTCCAATTTCTTCATTATCAACACAAATCATAACTTTAGTCGCAGCATTTTCTCTGCTATCTACTAAAGCCTTAATTCCTGCATAAACCATCCATAAATCATCAAATCTTCCTGAAGAAATAAGTTCTTCATTCATTCCTATTAATGAACCTTTTTCATATTCATATAATCCAAGTTCAAAGTTTAATATATCTTCTTTATTAACATTAAGTTCTTCACAAAGAATTTTCATTAAATAATCTTCTTTTTCTAACTTATCATTAATAAGACCTAATAAAGGAAGTGTATCTACTTGTCTGTTTATTTTGTATCCTTCATTTACTTCTCTATTCATATGTATAGCTAAGCTTGGTATTATTAATAATGGTTTATTTATATTAACTAATCTAGTTTCTGGCTTTAATGGTGATGCTCCCTTTAATGATACCTTACCAGCTATTGATAAAGGTCTATCATACCAAGTATGAAGTATTGGACCACCATAAACTTCAGTGTTTAATTTAACATATTTACCTTCTGAAATCATTTGTGGATTTGGTTTAATTCTAAACCCAGGTACATCAGTATGTGCTCCTATAAGTCTAAGACCAGTTTCTTCAATATCTCCAGTACCAACTTCAAAAGCAATTAAAGCAGAATCATTTTTTACAACATAATACTTACCTTTTGCTTCTAAGTTCCATTTTTCAGTTTCTTTTATTTCAACAAATCCATTTTCATCTAATATCTTTTGTGTAGCTTTTACTCCATGACAAGCACTTGGGCTATCATATAAAAAGTCTACTAATTCTAATGCTAGCGTCTTTTCCATACTCTCTAACTCCTTTACATTACGTATATTACTAATATACCCCATTTTCCTATAATTCTCAACTTTTCAACTAAATTGTGTGCTAAAGAAAATAATATATATCCTTAATTAAATTACAATAATTTCAAAATATAATAACATAAACTTTTTATAATGACCATAGTTATAATATTGACTTTTGTTTTGGTGTATTTTAGCATATTATAAAGGATATAAAATGCAATTAACGGTAATAACTATTTATATCTATAAATTTTAATATTAGGAGTAATTATATGTTATCTAATTTTTTAGTAAAAAAGTTTATTAAAAATAGTGAAGATGTTTCAAATATTAAAGTTAGAGAATCCTATGCCAATCTAGCTGGAATAATTGGAATCTTGACTAATACACTATTATTTGTAATTAAGCTTTCTGTAGGATTACTTTCAGGTTCTGTAGCAATTATGGCTGATGCATTTAACAATTTATCTGATGCTGCCTCTTCTATAATTACTATAGTTGGTTTTAAAATGGCAAATAAGCCTGCTGATGCTGAGCATCCATTTGGTCATGGTCGTATTGAATATATAACAGCAATGATAGTTTCTTTTATGGTTATGCTTGTTGGATTACAATTTGTTAAAACATCATTTGAAAGAATTATTAATCCTTCTCCAGTTGCCTTTGAAATTATACCTTTTATATTATTATTAGTTTCTATTTTCTTTAAGGTATGGCTTTCAAAATTTAACAAAACTATTGGATTTAAAATTAATTCTTCAGCTCTAAAAGCAACTGCAACTGATGCTATGGGTGACGTTTTTACTTCAACAACAGTTGTTATTTCATTTTTATTATCAAAATTTACTTCACTTCCACTTGATGGTTATATAGGTATTATCGTTGCATTAGCTATCGTTTACTCTGGATATAGCTTAATTAAGGAAACACTTAGTCCATTACTTGGAGAACCACCTGATCCAGCTTTAGTTAATAGCATCACTGAAATGGTTATGTCTTATGATAATATTACAGTTTTTCATGACTTAATCATTCATAACTATGGTCCAGGTAGAATAATGGCTTCAATTCATGCTGAAATTCCTAGTACTATTGATATAATGGAAATTCATCATATTATTGATACTGCAGAAAGAGAAATTTCAAAGCAATTAAACATATATCTTGTAATTCATATGGATCCAATTTGTGTTGATACTCCTGAAATTATTGAAGCAAGAAAATTACTTGAATCTGTAATAAAGAAATATCCTGAAATTAAATCTTTCCATGACTTCAGAGTTGTTGGAAATGATGATAATAAAAATCTTATATTTGATTTAGTTGTTGATCCAGAGTCTTTAAAGGATACTTCATACTCTGAAATAATATCAAATAATATAGAAAAGGATATTAAATCTAAACTACCTAATTGTAACTGTGTAATAACATTAGACTTAGCTCTTGATCATAATCACTAATATAGTTACTGCTTTTAATTTAGTAGCTAAATTAATGAAAAATAAGATGTCTCAATATAATTTAAAAATTATATTGAGATATTCAAAACAAAAACACACCATAAGAACATTTAATCTTATGATGTGCTTTTATCATGTCTGCTTATAATTTATTTTTCATAAAATACAAGCTATATTTTTGGAATTAGATATTTAGAGATATCTTATTATTAAACTCTATAAAGCTTTTTATACATACTTTTCAACAATTCATATTTAAAAAATATAATTTCAAAGATATCATAGGACTATTTTTAAATTCTTACTGCTAATTATAGATTTTATAATAATAAGCTTTTTGCATAAGTTCATGATACCCTATCTTATCCTCTACCTTCCTTGTCTTGTACCATGTTATTAAATCTTCTATCCCCTCATATACCCCTTTATTTATTAAAAGCTTTATTTTCTTAACTATCATTAATTCTTCAATAGTTACTATGCTAGAGGTTTGTACTTCTTTTAATTTTTGTTTTAAAAAGATATATGAGCATTTATATGATCCTAAGTCTTTTCCCTGCATTGCAAGAGCAAATTTATCTGCATACTTCTCATTATCATATAAATTATTATTATATAAATAAACAGCTAACTCTCCATAGCATCTTAAATTTCCATGCTCTATGCCATCTTCATATAATTTTATTATTTCATCTTGAGACATTTTAATAAAGTTTTCTTGTGCCAATTTACCTCTTAAATAATCAGCACTTCCTTTATCTATATCCTCTATTTCATTTATAAGCTCATTTCCTTTTTCCTCATTTTCCTCAATGCCTATTCCTTTAAAGCAATAATATGCAAGCTTTTCTTTTCCTTTAAGCACATCTAAATCACATAATTTAAAAACATAAAATATAGCCTTTAAATCACTTTGCCTATTGCCAAATCCCTTTTCATAAATTTCAATTAAGCTTTCTGTTGCGTCTAAATCTCCCATATCAGCTGCTTTTTCATACCACCTTATTGCTAAATCTATATTGCATTTAAAATAAATACCTTTTTTATACCAATCGGCAATTTTAACTATTGCATTTATAGAGTTTTTTTCTGCTGCAATATTGTAGTAATAATATGCTGTTTCTAAATCTTGAGGTACGCCTATTCCTTTTTCATAAATATATCCATATTGAAATATTGAATTTTCTAATCCATTTTCTACTCCAAATCTAATATATTTAATAAGCTCATCATTATTAATTTCTTTTCCCTCTTTAAGCTCATTAATCATTAGAGAAGCTAGACTTTCTGCTGCATACGGTGATTTTAATTCAAAAGCTCTCTTTAATAATTCTTTTGATATTTCAGTTGTCTTTTCCCCAAATTTATTTGTTCTTAAATATGCAACAGCTAAAACATACATAGCATGTGGTTCTTTTTTTTGAACTGCAATTTGCATATATTCTATTGCCTTGTCCAAATTTCTCTCTAAACCTTCACCATTGTAGTACATTATTCCAAGCCTTTGAGTACATTTTAAATTTCCTTCATTATGTCCTTCCTCATAGTACTTTACAGCTTGATTAATTAATCCTTCCTCTTCATATATTTTACCTACTTTAAAAAACAGTCCCTTTTCTCCATAATCTATTGCTATATTATAGAATTCTAATGCCTTATATACATCTTTCTTTCCCATGCATCCTTTTAAATACATATCACCTAAGGCTTCTATACAGCTTGTATCTAAAGCTTCATATCCTTTATTTAAGTAATAAAATGCCTTTTTATAATCTACATCTACATATATTCCTTCTAAGTATGATTTACCAATAATATAATAAGCATCTTCGTATCCATTTTCAGCTGATTTTTCAATCCAATAATATGCGCTAATCATATTAGTATCGCAACCTTCTCCGTTTTTATACATAAGTGATAATGCATATTGAGCTGCTGAAAAATTCTCTTCTGCTGCTTTTTGATACCATTTAAAAGCTTTATCCTTTGATTCCTCACACCCAAAGCCAGAATAATAACATCTACCTAGTTGATAAAATGCTTCTACATAATCATTTTCAGCACTTTTTTGGAACCATAGAAAAGCTTTATAATAATCTTTGATTACACCATTTCCCTCAAAATATAACATTCCTAATGCATATTGAGCAAAAGCATTTCCTTTAATAGCTGCTTTATAGTACCATTGAAAAGCAATTTCATAATTTCTATTTACCGCTATGCCCTTTTCATAAAAAAGTCCTAAGTAGCTTTCAGCATATTCATTTTTAAACTTAGCAGCATTTAAAAAACATTCATAAGCCTTCTTGCTACTTTTACTAACACCACGCCCCAAATAATAATTTTCTCCGGCCTCTACTAATTTAGCTACTTGCTTTTCCTTTTCCTCATCGTCTTCCTCAATAGATTTAGAATCAATTTTCTTTTTTAATACTGTAGTTGCTTTATATTCTGGTAAATATTTTATAAATATTCTTAGTTCATCCTCATTTAAATTTTTAGCTATTAAATAATAATTTTCTTCACCACAATTTGTAACAAACCAAGCTATTATTTCATATAAATCAGCTCTTTTGCTATCAAAGAATTTCTCTTTTTCTTCTTCAGTGCCTTGAAACTTTGATTCATCTTTCATTTCTTCAACCAAAAGTGTAATCTTATTAAAAATATTATTAGGTAATATATTTATTTCTTTTAATACCTCTAACCTCTTTAAATAATTAAGATTTTCATCATATAAAACTCTATTTTTTTTATAAATAAAATAAATAATATCATCTATTAATATTTCTATACCTTCATTTATCTCTTTGAAAACCTTCTTTTCTTCTAAAGCTTTTATATCTTCATATATTGGTGCAAATTCTAGCTTGAGAAAATCATATCTAAAGTTTCTGGCCATAACTCCTCCATCTGCTATTACTTGTACTATTAATCTATTATATGAGAACACATTAGGTTAAAATACACTATAAAAGCTTTAAAGAATCAAAAAATCAAATTTTGATATAATATTTTAATTAATTAATATAATTTTTCTAAATATTATTCTATAAAATTAAATAAAGTCGGCCTAAGCCGACTTTATTTTTCCATTTATTAATTTACTAACTTATTAATTTCTAAAGTACCTTTGATAAAAAATCTATTGTTCTTGGATTTTTAGGATTATTGAAAATTTCCTCTGGAGTTCCTTGTTCTACTATGTTTCCATTATCCATAAATAAGATTCTATCTCCAACTTCTCTTGCAAATCCCATTTCATGAGTAACAACTACCATTGTCATTCCTTCCTTTGCAAGATCCTTCATAACACTTAAAACTTCTCCAACCATTTCTGGATCTAGTGCTGATGTTGGTTCATCAAATAACATAACATCTGGTTCCATAGCTAAAGCTCTTGCTATTGCAATTCTTTGCTTTTGACCACCTGAAAGTGATGAAGGATAAGCTGTTGCTTTGTTAGCTAATCCAACTCTATCAAGTAAAGACATTGCTTTTTTCTTAGCATCCTCTGCACTAAGCTTTTTAACCTTCATTGGTGCTATAGTCAGATTTTGAAGAACAGTTTTGTGTGGAAAAAGATTAAATTGTTGAAATACCATTCCCATCTTTTCTCTTATTTTATTTATATCCACACCTTTCTCCATTAGGCTATTTCCTTCAAAAATTATTTCACCTGAAGTTGGCTCTTCTAAAAGATTTAAGCATCTTAAAAATGTACTCTTTCCTGATCCTGAAGGCCCTATAACAACTACAACCTCTCCTTTTTCTATATGCTCATCTATTCCTTTTAAAACATCATTTTTTCCAAAACTTTTATGAAGATTACTAACGCGAATCACTTCTCTTCATCCTCCTTTCTATAAGTGAGATTATTCTACCTAATGTAAATGTCATAATAAAATAGAACCCTGCTGCTACTATATATGGTTCTAATCCACGATATGTTGAACCTACTACTACTTTTGCTGCAAACATTAACTCATTAACACCTATTATTGATGCCATTGATGATTCTTTAATTATTGCAACAAATTCATTACCTATAGCAGGTAGTATATTCTTTATAGCTTGAGGTATTACTATTAATACCATTGCTGTACTTTTTCTCATTCCTAAACTTCTTGCAGCTTCCATTTGCCCCTTGTCCACTGCTTCTATACCAGCTCTTACAATTTCTGATACATATGCCGCTGAATTCAATGCAATAGCTATTATTGCTGATGTAAATGGACTTAAATCTATTCCAAAAAACATTTTAGATCCAGCATACATAATTAAGATTTGTAATAGCATTGGTGTCCCTCTAATTATTTCAATATAAACTACTGCTATTATTTTTAAAGGCTTAATCCTCCATATATGAAAGTTTGAAGTTTTCATAAAAAATAATACAGAACCAAATATTGCTCCAAAAATTACTGTAATTAATGAAATTACTAATGTATACTTAACACCTTCTAAATAATAAGGTATATACTCCGGCACAAAACTAAAATCAAGATTCATTTCCTTATCCCCCTCTTTTTAAATAAAATTTACTATTTAGCAGAGTGTACTATAGCCCCCTAAATTCTGTACACTCTGCTATAACTAAATTTTATTTTTATAATTTAAAATATCTATAATTACTTTTATAGCCCCATTTATAAAAATAACTTTATATTTTAAAATTATTCCTCTTCATCTTCTCCAACTATATCAGCTGTTGCTGCTAATTCATTAGCCTTTAATATATATTCATCCATTTTTCCTGTTTCATTTAACTCATTGATAACTTCATTTACTTTAGCTAATAATTCTGGATTATTCTTAGCAATTCCTACTGCATTTCCTCCAGTTTTCTCTTCATATGATGGTATACCAACTGCTAATTCTGGATTACTCTTAACAGCCATTTCTGCAACTGGCTTTTCCATAACTATTGCATCAACTTTCCCTGCCTTTAATTCTAAAATTAAGTTATTAACATTAGCTAATTGTTGTAAATCTACATTAGGAATCTCTGTTTTTGCTATTTCCTCTTGAGTTGAACCTAATTGAACTCCAACCTTTACTCCCTCTAAATCAGCAAAAGTTTTAAACTTGTCCTTATCTTCTGCTCTTACTAATATTCCATGTTGTGAATTATAATAAACATCTGAGAAATCTACTACTTTAGCTCTCTTTTCTGTAGGATTCATTCCTGAAATTACTAGGTCTACTTTTCCAGCTGGTAATGCTGATACTAAAGCATCAAAATCCATTTCTTGAATTACTAATTCAACTCCTAATGCACTAGCTATTTCATTTGCTATATCAACATCAAAGCCACCAATAACATCTTTACCATTTTCATCTATGTAGTGGAATTCATATGGTGCATAATCTGCACTCATCCCAACAACTACTTTTCCTTTTTCCTGAATTGTTGTTAATAAATCCACACTTTCACCTTTAGAGTCATTACCTGATGAACCACAACCTACAAACCCCATAGTCATTATTCCTAATAATGTACCTGCCATTATCTTCTTTAATAATCCATTCTTCATATTTAAGTCCCCCTTTATTTTAACAAATCTTTCCTTAACTTATGGCATAATTATACACCACAGTTTTATATTTATGCAATACCTTTTTATAACTTTTATAAAAAATATAATATTTATTCAAAAATTCTATATTTTCAATGCATATTAACATATTTTATTCACATATATACATATATTATGTATCTGAATTTATTTTTCTATTTTCCTTCTATATATTTTTATACATATTTTTTGTATAAATTATATATATTTTTTATATTTTAAATTCTCCTTATATAATATTATTTTAGTTGCAATAAAATATTTACTTAATTTTGTCCATTTTTTCATATCTATTGAATAAACTATTATGAATACTTATTTAATTTAGGAGTGAATTTAATGACTACATTAAAAGAGAGACACCTATTTCCTGGTGGAAATACCTCAAAAGGCTTTTATTCGCTATATAGATATGTATTATCTCAAGATGATGCAAAACGTATACTTTGTATAAAAGGTGGTCCTGGTACAGGTAAGTCTCAATTAATGAAGAAAGTTGGTGCATATTTTGCCAACAAAGGTTATACAATTGAATACCATCATTGCTCTTCAGATCCAAACTCTTTAGATGGAGTTTTAATAAAGGAGTTAAACATAGCACTACTTGACGGTACATCTCCACACATAGTTGACCCTATTACCCCTGGGGCAGTAGATGAAATTCTTAATATGGGTGATGCCCTAAATGTTGAAACACTTTCTAAAAATAAAAAAGAAATTATAAGTCTAAATAAAGAAATAGGAAAATCATTTAAAAGAGCCTATAGATTTTTAGGGTCTGCTAAATGTATTCATGATGATTGGAGTAGTTTAAATTATGAATCTTTAGATTCTAATAAAGTTTCAAATCTTATTGAAAATTTAAAAAATAATATATTTAAAAGTGAAAAAATAGGTTATGGAAATGAACGTCACTTATTTGCTACAGCTATTACCCCAGATGGAATTATAAGTTATACAGATACATTAATAACAGACTTTAAGAGAAAATATGTTTTAACTGGTGGCCCTGGCCTTGGTAAAACTGATATTCTAAAATTTATAGCTACTTGTGGTCAAAAGAAAGGTTATTACATTGAATATATGCATGATCCATTTATTCCTGAACGTATCGAGCATATTTTTATTCCTGAAGTTTCAACTTGTATTATTACTAATAATGAAATAAATCAAGGTAACTATAAAGGAATTGAATATAATTTATTTGATTATACTAAATCTAATTTATCTTCTACTAAGAAGGATGAAATTAAATATAATAGTGATTTATTCTATGAACTAGTAAATAAGGCTGTTTCATTAATAAATAATGCTCATGTATTACATGATGAATTAGAAGCTTATTATATAAAAGCAATGGACTTTAGTGTAGCAGACAATATTTATGAAAAAGTTATTAAAAAACTTGAAAAATATGAATAACAAATAAATTGACCCCAGGGGTGAATACAAATATTGGATTCACCCCTGGGGCCAATTTATTAAAATTCAATTTTTTATTGAAGATATAGCTTAAAATTACAAAAGTAAATCATTTTTTAAAATAACTATCTATTATAAGACAATTCTCTTTAAAATTAATTTAATAATAATATTAAATTTACTTTGTATCTAATAATTTATCTAAATATATTGATTTCATTTGTTTGCTTGCCATTGCTTTTTTTACTGGCGATAATTTTAAAATTGATAATAATATTGCAGCCATAGCTCTATGACTTGATAATGCTCTATTATCAAATATCAAATCTTGAAGCTGACCTTTTTCAATAGCCATAAGTACAACTCTATGGACAGATGTTGCAGGTGTGATTATTCTCTTTCCTCTAGATTTTAATAAAAGGCTATTATTAAAGCAATTTCTAACACATACTCCACATCCTAAGCATAAATTCTTATCAACTTCTGCTATAGTTTTCTCCATCGGTGTTCCTTTATTTATAACTACACTTTTTATAGCGCCAACTGGACATTTCTTTATACATTTTTCACAATTAACACAAGTATCCTTATTAACTTCAGCAATAAAATTAGTAGTTTCTACAGGATGCATAACACCAAACTTTTTAGCTGCTACCATAGCTTCACAGCAACAACTACAGCAATTACAAATGAAATTTACACCCTTTCTTACATTTTCACCACATTGTACTAAGTTATTTTCATAAGCAACTTCTAAAAGCTCTAAACATTCTGATGCATCTACTTGTCTTGCATGTTCATATTTTATTAATGATGCAGCTGTATTATTAAAAGTCATACATATATCCATTGGTGCATCACATCCTTTTCCTACATGATGCATTTTATGTCTACAATAACAAGTACTAATTCCTATATGACTTGCTGTTTTTATTATATGTGATGCTCTTTCATAGTCTAAAATCTCTACAGAACTATCATTACTTAAAACTGCTTCCTGCACATATACTCTACCTAACTTAGTTTCTGTACTATAAAAAAGCTCCTTAATAAAATCCTCTTCAACATTTAAATATTGATAATATAATTCTGCTAATAGCTTTTGATCTATATCTCCCCTAGTTCTCATCATACTAAATTCAATAAATCCTGCCATTGGTGGAGGCATTATAAAAGTCCTTTTGCCATCATGCTCAACATCTAAAAGTATTGCTTTGCTTGATAACTTATCTAAAACCTTTGTAGCTTCACCTATTTTCATTCCCCATATTTTAGCCGCTTTTTCTGCACTAAATGGCTTTATAGGCAATTGCGCTACTAGTTCTGCCTCTTTTTTATCAAATAATATTTCTAATATCTTATAAAGTGTATCTGATGAAGGTGCTCCTTGTGGGAATCTATTTAACCTTTCTTCTAAGCTTTTGTATGCTGATTTGCCAACTATATGCGACATTCTTTAACACCCCTTTAATTCATAAAACTTTACTTACCCTACTTTTATATTTGAGATATTTTCATATTCAAAGTTAATTAAATATTGTGTATATAAAAAGCAATTATCTAAATTAATAAAAGCCAATAGCTTAAATATCTATTGGCTCTTCAATTATAAATTAAATATATTTATAATCTTTTCCATATATAATTATATTTATTCTCATTGCATTAATTTATAACCTTTCCAAACTAAATATCCTTCTTCATCTTTATATTGTGTATATACTAAATCATTATTATCCTTGTCTTTGTAAACAACTAAGCTATTAATAAAACTAAAACCTCCATCATTACTCTCTTCAATTCCTTCTATAGTTCCACCAAAGGTATTTATTTTACCTGACTTATTTAATTCCTTAGGTGCTTCTTTTTTATTAATTTCGCCATCATAATAATATGGAATATTATTTATAACAATGTAAGGCACTATAACTCCATCATCACTTAATATAACTTTATAACTACTATTCTCACATGCAAAAAACTTTTCACCATTTGTATCTTTTAATACAGCTGTTCCATTTAAAAGATATTCATCTAAGGTTGCTCCCTTTTTAAGATAAGAATCAATTGGATATTTATTTTTTATATCTGCCTCATTAACTACCTTATTACCACATGAAACTAAAGCAAACATTGAAGTTCCTAATGCTATTGATATTAGTATTCTCCTCATAAAAATCCCCCTTCTATCCTATTTATTAAAAATACCTCGTTAATAGAAAATTAAAAATGTAAAACCTAAAGCTTAATACCTATTTTCTCTTTAATAAAATCTATGCTATCTATATTGATTTTAACTCTTATTTAACTTTAACTCTTACAAAAATGAAAGGACTATTTTATTTAAATACTTTTAATTACTTATCAAAAAGCATAAGCTTCATTTAATTAAAATTGAGTATAATAAAAGCATCTAGCAAGAATACTTAATCTTACCAAATGCTTTCTATCTATAATATGTGATTATATTATCTTAAACTTTTACCATTATTAATAATATCATAACCTGTATATGCCATTGCAAGTGCAGCTATTAATAATCTATCATGCGCCTTACTTGTTGTAGTAGCTTTTGCCATTTCAACACTATGTCCAACCATTGGGCAATCTGTTATACCTATATATGGATGTATAGTTGGTGCAACATGACTTACATTTCCTATATCACTTGAACCACCTGTAGTTTTAGCTTCTTTTATATCTGTAATTCCTAATGCTCTTAAATTTTCATTAAACATTTCTGATAATGTCTCATTAGTTTTTAAATCATCATAAGGTAATTCATATCTTTCCATTTCAAGTGTTGCTCCAGTCATCAAAGCTGCACCTTCTGCAATTTTTTTAACCTTCTCTACAACTTCAGTTACTCTTTCTTTAGTAGATGCTCTAAAATAGAAATCTGCAACTGCCTCATCTGGAACTATATTAGCTGCAACGCCACCTTTTGTTATTATTCCATGCATTCTTACATCTGGAGTTACATGTTGACGAAGTGCATCTATACCATTAAATAATTGAATAACACTATTTAGTGCATTTATTCCTTTCTCTGGACATGATGCTGCATGAGCTGTTTTTCCTTTGTATATAAATCTTAGTGGATATAATGCACTACTTGATCCACTAGCTCTTGTTTCTCCATCTGGGTGAACTATCATAGCTGCATCTAATTCATCAAATACACCAGCTTCAGTTAAAATAACTTTTCCTCCATTAGTTTCCTCTGCTGGAGTTCCATATACTATAACTTTTCCTCCAATTTCTGATAACACCTTACTTAAAACTACACCTGCACCAGCTGACATAACCCCTATCATATTATGGCCACATCCATGCCCTATTTTAGGTAAAGCATCATACTCACATAAATATCCTACTGTTAATCCAGGTTTTCCACTTTCAAAAGTTGCCTTAAATGCAGTTTCCATCCCTGCTATATTACTTTCAACTGAAAAATTATGCTCCTTTAAGAAAGAAGTTAAAGCTTCCGCTGCCTTATATTCCTCATTTCCAAGCTCAGGATTTCTATAAATATAATCACTTATTTCAGCTAATCTTTCCTTAATTAATTGACCTTCACTAAATAATCTTTCTTTCATTCTAACGACCTCCCACTATATCTATCTTTATCTTTACACTTCTCTTATATAAAAATACTATTATTTATTTCAACCTAAATTATTTACTTCTTACAATTATTAAATAATAAATACTTAATTCTTTAAATTAGGTATACTAACTATTTTTAATTCATTATCATCCTTAATAACAAATAACTAACTTATAATTTTATTTATACCTTTTAACAACAAATAGTTAACTTTTGAGCTTATATCTTTTAACAACAAATAGTTAACTTTTGAGCTTATATCTTTTAATGACAAATAATTAGCTTATAGTTCTCTTTATTTAAAACAAGAAGTAGTCATAGAAAAAATGAAAACATAACTGGAAGAAACATATATGATAAGCTCTAGAATTTAATCATTATTGTAAGAAAAACTGCGTTAATAAGTCGATGCAACCGTTAAGGGTGCTTTAGGACTTTAGCAGTTTTTCTGGAAATAATGATATAAATTCTTAGTGAAATCATATCAGTTTCTGTAAGTTATATTTTCATTTTTTCGTTAACGGTTATTCTTGTTCCTTTATGCCCATCCCATTAGCATAGCGCAAGTTATGAATATTATACCTAATGCAAATAGTATGATTTGTAATGGCATTATCCATTTAAACCATTTTGAATATGGTATTCCTGCCATTCCTAAACAAGCCATTAATACTCCTGATGTTGGGAATATAGCATTTGAGAAACCATCCCCTAATTGGAATATTAAAACTGTTGTTTGTCTTGATATATCAAGTAAATCACCAAGTGGTGCTAATATTGGCATAGTTAATGCTGCTTGTCCTGAACCTGAAATAACAAAGAAGTTTATAAACATTTGAACTGGTAACATAACACATGCAGCTAATAATGATGGTAACTTACCTATAAATGATGATAAACCATATAATATTGTATCTATGATTTGAGCATTTTCAGCTATTATTACTATAGCTCTTGCAAATCCAATTATCATTGCAGCTCCTATCATATCCTTAGCTCCATCTATAAATGCATTTGCCATTTCATCTGCTTTTAATCCACCGATTATTCCTGAAACAACACCTGTTATTAAGAATACTGCTGCTATTTCTGGAATCCAGAATCCTTGAGTTAATACTCCCCATATAACAACGGCTAAACAAACACCTATTAAAGCTATAATAATTTTATGTTGAATTGTAAATTTAATTTCTTCACTTTGAGTTTGTGCTAATTTTTCATGTTTTTCTTTATCTAGTTTGTACATTGGACTAAATTCTGGGTTTTTCTTAATCTTAACTGCATAAATCATTAAGAATGCAATTGTTACTGCTGTTGTAATAACCCATATAATAGTTCTATATGCAACCCCTGAGAATAATGGAATTTCAGCAATTGATTGTGCAATTCCTACTGTAAATGGGTTAAGCATAGCTGATGCAAACCCTACGATACATGCTAAATAACTAATTCCAACTGCTAATATACTATCAAATCCAAGTGCTAGCATTAATGGAACTAATATTGTTATAAACGGTATAGCTTCTTCAGTCATACCAAAAGTTGCTCCACCTAATGAGAACATTACAAATACTATAGGAATAATTAATATTTCAGCACCTTTAAATGCAGATACAACCTTAGCTATAGCTGAATCAATAGCTTTTGTTCTTGTTATTAAACTAAATGCTCCACCTACTACAAATAAGAAAGCAATAATTTCTGCTGCTTGCTCAATACCTTGTACTGGTGCTTGCATAACCTGGAATAATCCTTGTGACTCATTTTGAACATATTGGAATGATCCATTTAAAACTACAGTTCTACTTTGACCATTAACTTCTGTTACTACTCTTTCATAAGCTCCCCCTGGAACTATGTATGTTGCTATGGCAACTAGTACTATTATTGCAAAAATAATAACTAAAGTATGTGGTATTTTTACACCATTAGAAAATTTACTAAAAAATCCTCTTTTTCTTTCTTCTGCAACGTTTTGCATAATTTAAACTCCTCCTAAAAAATAAAAGTCTTGAGCATTATCACTCAAGACTCAAGGAAATCTAATCATACTATCTAAGTATTAAACTTCTAACTCTTCATCTTTAGTGATAGCTCTTCACGCTTTGATTTGTTAGACATTTTTATTACTTACATACATCTCAATAAAAAAAGCCTTGAGATTATTACTCAAGACTGTACTTACCTTTTCCTTAATAATTACTTATTATTAAAGTTCTGTCCATAGTAATAGCTCATCACAAATCCTTTTTGTGACAGTGTTATACATATTCTATATAACCCCAACATAATAACCTTAAAGCTTCAGTTATATGTTTCGGCGAAATTTCCTTTCTGTTTACTTCCTTGCTGCTTAACTCTGTAAACATACTATTAAATATCGCAACCTCTATCCACTTTATATTTACTTTTCATTTTATACTATAAGTATACATTATACTACAAATGAAGTAAAGCATTAATTTATTTTTATTCGTATTTCTAAATTTTTATACAATATTTTTTAAATTTCACTATTACTCATTCTCCACTTTTAGACAAATATAAAAGTGGATTTTAATAAAATAAATTTTTTTATTATTTTTGAATAAAAATTCCAATATGGACCATAATTGTAAACAGATATATTATTATATATCTCGTCCCCCATTTTACAAAGGAGTATTCCCCTGCTCCTTTTTTTATTTTAATTAATATAAAAAATATAATATCAAATAAAAAATGATGATACACATTTTTAGAATATAAACTTCTACAATGTTGTATCATCACTTTTTATTTTCTTATTTATACATTGTTACTTATTATATATTATCGCAATGTTACTTTCTTTTTTTCAGTCCTACTGCACCTAATGTTGATATAATTCCACCAATAGTAAGTGCTATAGCTGCTGATTGTCCTCCAGTGTTAGGTAATTCCCCTTTACCTGGTTTGTTATTTGTTGATCCATTTCCTGAATTGTTTCCACCAGTTGTTGGAGGTACTGGTTTAACATCTTCACTTGGCTTGTTGTCATCTCCTGAATTATTGTCATCACCTGAATTGTTATCGTCTCCTGGTTTATTATCTTCATCTGGAGTTTCTGTATTTTTAACTAAAGCTTCAATAGCTTCATTTAATTTAACAACTGCATTATTAACTTCTTCTTGAGTAGCTTCTTCATTAGCCATTACAGCTTTAGCATCTTTTAATGCATTTTCTAATACTGACCATGTTTCAGTTGTATATTCTTCAGCCTTAAGCACTTCAGCCTTAGCGATTAATTCTTCTAATTCAGCCTTATTAACTTCTACAACATCTTTCATTGTTGAAGTTCCTATTTCATAAAGTGTTGGAGCTACTCCATCCCATGCAACCTTTATTTCAAATACATTCTTAAAGTTAGATGTATCGAAAGAGTTTGTGATAGTTCCTAATGAACCAATTTCAACCCAACCATTTTCAGTTCTTACTGAAACAACTGCATCTGAAGTAGTTGATGGAGCTTGTATTATAGTAAAGCTAGTTATTTCTGTGTTATCAGAAATTTTGTATACAAGACTACCTGTCTTAGGTGCATTTACTTGTGGTTTAAATGCTGTGCTTAATTTACCATCAATTAAGTTAGTTGGTTCAAATTTAGCTTCTGCAGCTGGTCTTATATCAAATGTAACATCAGTATCTGAGTACTCTACTGCTAAACTTGTAACATCAAATGTAACTGCATCTTTTGTATTATTAACAATACGAACATAACGTGCTGCTACTTTATTAGTTGTATTTTCCACAGTTGTCCATTCAACACCATTGATTGATGTTTCTAATGTTAACTTATCATTGTTTGTAATTTCAGCAATAATATTTGTTAATTCTCTAATTTTATTTAATTTTATACCAATATATTGACCTTCAGCTAATGTAATACCATTTACATCTGCAAGTGTTGCATTAGATGGTAAAATATCTACTTTATTGTCTGCTAATGCTTCAACATTCGTATAAACATTTCTTACAATATGATCTGCATCATCTTTATTTACTGAGAATTCTCTAACTGATATCCAGTTATTTAAAATTTCACCTGTTGGTATAGCTCTTACATACTTAGCTGTTACATTTAAGTTGTCTATAACTATTTTTTGAAGATTTGGACCATATGCTTGATCATTTAAATCTGTCCAATTTTCTCCATCCATAGAGTATTGGAATTTAACATAATTGAATCCATCTCCAGCACCTGGTTCACCATGCTCAAATATTATATTATTGATTTCTGTTACTTGACTTAATTCTACAGCAACATAATCACCTTCTCTAGCACTTCCACGTACCCACATACATGATAATCTAGCATTATCACCATCTACTATGTTTTGAATATGTCCCCAATATAAGTTAGGTCTCATATTTGTGTAAGGGAAAAGTGTTAATTTAGTTTCATCTGGATTAATTAATTGAGTGAATTTATCACTGATTAATCTAGATAAATCTTTTGCAAATGGTACTAAACGTTTTGTACCTGGTTCTGGTCTAGTTTGTCCATTATTTATTGCTGGAACTCTATGAGCTCTTGAAGCAGTATATTCTTCTTCACCTTTAACATAGTATCTCATAGCTTCATCATAGTTTCCTAATTCAAAAGCAACTGCTGAATTTACATATGCCATAGTTGACTCAACTACATCTCTTAAAGAATCAACCCAGCCTTTAATTTCACTCTTTAATAATTCATTTTGAGATTTTGTTGCGAAGTTATTAGTAGCATCTAATATTTCTTGATATTCAGCTAAAACAACTTTGCTATATTCTAAAATTGATTCATTTGCAAATAACTTTCTTGTGAATTCTTCAATTACTGGACTTAATTCTTCAGATTCTTCTAAAGTTAATCCATGCCAGTTTGGAGATGGGTCACTCATATGCTTTGCAAATGTGTGTAACTCTTCAGCTGCATCTGGTTCTATATATTTGAAAGAATCTTCCCAACTCTTATCAACATCAAAATCAGCTCTGTTCCATCCATAGTCAGCAACTGCAAATAAAGCTGTCTTAGAAGCTTGAGCTTCTTGCATTGGGTTAGTTACAATTCCTTTAAAGTTTGTAACTGTTGGATCTAGCATTTCACCTTTACCCATTAATAATCTCTTGCTGTTAATGTCATTAACTGGCCAGTTTAACCACATAAATGCTTGACGGCCTACAGCTTCTTCAAAGAATTCAAAAGTATCTTGAGTTACATAACCCATGATTACGTCACCAGTCCACATAATATCAATAGTTTCTGGCATTGTTCCAATTGTCTTTAAGTATTCATTATTAACATCTCCGCCAGCAGATTCCTTTGTATATACCTTAGGAACAAATATTAAGTTATATACATCACCTTTTTCTAATCTCCAAGCTTCTAAATCATTCATTAACTTAACTTGATTTGCAGCTTCACCTTCAGCATCATCTGCAAGTACACCAAATTGACGTACACCTATGCTATATAATTGTTCAAATTTTGCAATAATCTTTTCTAATTCAGCTTGATAATTTTCTTCTGTTGAGAAGTCCATTCCATCTTTTAAGAATGGGTGGATTGTCCATATAAACTTGTTCTTTGTTGCAGATCCAACTTCAACTAGTTCTTCTATTTCAGCTAATTTTTCAGCTGGATATGGATCTCTCCATTTAAGACTGTGATACTCATCATCCTTTGGTGCAAATATATAAGCATTCATCTTAAAGTCTCCACCAAACTCCATTAAGCTCATTCTATTTTCATTGCTCCATGGAATACCGTAGTATCCTTCAATAAAGCCTCTCCATTGTCCATCAGAATAATCCTTAATTACTAAGTTTCTGATTTCATTACCTTCTACTTGCTTAAATATTAACTTTAATGTAGTTATTCCATAGAAAGCAGCATCAGTATCTTTACCTAAAACTGCAACTACATTATCTTTTACTGATAATATATGAGCATCAAAATTTTCAAAATGAGCAGTATCATTTAAATTATTTTCTGTGAAATAATTATCTACAACTCCATTTGAATTGTGTATACCAATTAAAAAGTTTGTTTTACCTTCTTTTATTTCATTACTTACTTCATGATTAATTCCTTTAATAGATAGCACTTCTAGTAATCTATTAATTGTTGCATCATCTATATTTTCTTCAACTACAACGTTTACTTCTGTGCCTAAACTTAAATTAGTGTCACCATATTCTACATTTTGAGGTATTGGGTATATTTCATACTCACTGCTTGTACCTCTTTCATTTTCTAAAGCATTTGCATTAGATACTAAAACATTAGGTACTAATGTAAATAACATAAGTACTGTCATAATTCTAGACAACCACTTTAGATTTTTAGATTTTAGTTTCATTTTTTAATTCCCCCTATAAAAGTATTTGATAGTTAAATTTTCACCTAACTATATCATTTAAATCTTATATTTTATCCGATATTATTAGGCAAATTTAATTATCAGATTTCTATATTCGACCATTTAAGGTTAACATCACCATAAATTTCAGTAAACTTATTCCAACAAAAAACACAATATTCTTATATTTTTTAGCAATTTATTTATATTTTCACCAATTTTATTACATTTTTTAGCAATATATAAACACTTAAATATCTATAATTTATATCAAAATAGACTATATACGACTATTTTTAATGAATTATTTTCATATTATAAAAAAAAGAGCACTAAGTATCATTAATTTCTCTTACTTAGTACTCTTATTTTATTATTTAATTTTCATAAATTATGCTCTACAAATTACTTATTTTCTAATTTTGATAATCTTTCATAAATTTCGATAAATTCTTCAGCTAATTGTTGGAAATTCATAGCATTCATTAAATGATCTTGAGCATGTATTAATAATACTCCTACTTCCATTTTTTCTCCTGAAGCTTCTTTAGTTATAAGTTGAGTTTGGAAAGCATGTGCTTTATGCATTTCTTCTCTTGATTTATTTATTAATTCTCTAACATCTTCAAATTTTCCCTCTTTTGCCTTGCTTAAAGCATCAAAAGCTAAACCTTTTGCTTCTCCTGCATTTGCTATTAGTCCAAATGATATTTCCATTAATTCTTCGTTCATATTAATCTCCCCCTAAATATTGCTATAATTAGTAATCTCAAAGTTATTTTCTAGTAAAAATTCCTGAACCTTTTTAGATGTTAAAATACTATATTCTTTAATTCTTTCCATTGCATATGATGTTGAATTTACTAAATATTCATCTACAAATGCAGGATGACACATAATATCTATTACATCGTAATTCTTTAATTCTTCTATATGCTTTTCAAAATAGTCATCAGCTACATTTCCACTATAAAAACTTTCTGTCATTGGAATTATCTTATCATATTCAATATTATCTTCAAATCCACCTCTTATAGGTAGTTTGTATTTTTCTAATACTCTTTCTATAACTGGCTTTAAGCTTGATAATGTGTGAACATGATGATGTGAATCTAGGTGATCTACCTTAATTCCACTTTCAATTACCTTATCTATTTGAGCGCAAAATTCTTCATATATTTCATTTAAATCAAATTTTTCTTCTACAAGTTCATTTGTAATTCTTCTATAGAAGTTTCCATTTTCATCTACTATTGTTTTATGAGTACTTAATACAGGCTTATTTAAGCTTAAAGTCATGTGTACACCACAACCCAATCCTGGATTCTCCTTTAATATGCTAACAGCATGATCAAATGCAGGCATACCAACCATTATTGTTGTTGATCTTACTATTCCATTTTTATAAGCTGATAATATTCCATAGTTAACAGCTTCACTTAACCCAATATCATCTGCATTTACTATTAACTTAGTCATGTTAACACCCCTTGGATAATTAATTGATACTTCTTGACTTATAGTTAGTAGTTTAAATCTAAACTACTAACTGTAAACTATTTATTAAATTGTGGTAAATAATCTTTGTGTGCTTCTAGCATTTCATCTAAAATAGTTTTTGCTAAGTCATCTGAAGGTATTAATGGATTAATACATAATGCTTGTAATGCTGCATTATAATCTCCATCTACAGCTGCCTTTGCTGCTAATATTTCAAATGCTTTTATTTCAGAAACTAATCCACTAACTGCAACTGGTAAGTACCCTACTGCTAGTGGTTTTGGTCCTTCTTTAGTAATAACACAACTCATTTCTGCTGCTGAATCTTCTCTGAAATCTCTTATAGCTCCATTATTTAATGTATTTACAACTTGTACATCCTTTTTATCATTATAAATTGAATTAATTAAATTACAAGCTGCATCACTATAATAAGCTCCACCTCTTTTTTCTAATTGTGGTGGTTTAACTGCTAAGTTTTCATCTTTATATAATTCAAATAAATCGTCTTCTAAAGCTTTTACTGTTTCTCCTCTAGTTTTACCATCTTTGAAACCTTCTAACTCTTCTTCTAACATTTCTTTATGCTTATAGTAATATTTATGATATGGGCATGGTATTACCCCTAATGCTCTAACAAAATCAGCATTTAGTGGAATATCCTTTATATTTTGCATTGTTAGTGATGAAGTAACAAATTTTTCAATTGCTTCTTTAGTTATATCTTTTCCATCTACTCTTACATTTAATGCATAAACCATATGGTTAAGACCTGCAAAGTCCATTTCAACTCTATCTTTTTCAATTCCTAATATGTCTGCCATACCATTTTTAACTCCAATTGGAACATTACATAATCCAATATATCTTCTGAAGTTAGTGTATTTAAATACAGCTTCTGATATTACCCCTGTTGGATTTGTAAAGTTTACAAGCCAAGCATTAGGACAAAGTTCTTCAATATCTTTTATTATGTCTAATACTACTGGAACTGTTCTAAGTGCTTTAAATAATCCACCTGCTCCATTAGTCTCTTGTCCTATAACACCATGTGATAATGGAATTCTTTCATCTTTAATTCTTGCATCTAATAATCCAACTCTTAATTGAGTAGTTACAAAGTCTGCATCCTTTAAAGCTTCTCTTCTATCTAAAGTTAGATGAATTTCCATGTCTACTCCTGCTTTTTTAACCATTCTTTTAGCAAGATTTCCTACGATTTCTAACTTATGTTTACCTTCTTCTATATCAACTAACCATAATTCTCTAACTGGTAATTCCTTATGTCTTTTTATGAAACCTTCTACTAATTCCGGAGTATAACTTGATCCTCCACCTATTGTAACTATTTTAATTCCTTTTTTCATATTCTCCACCATCCTAACATTTATATTTATAAAATTGCTTTAATTAATCTGTATATATTCACCTTTATTTTAATAGTATTTATTTTTATAATCTTATTTAAGATAGCATTTTATATGCTGATTTTTACTCACTTTATAAATGAATATAAAACAAAATATAAAATGTTAGGAGTTTTGAGTTTGGGATAAGGTCAACATTTGTGTAGACCCTATTTTTCCATTAACTCCAAACTCCTATATTTATTTTTTATGTTAATTAAGCTGCTTGATCTATTCCCATTTTTTTAGCATCCATTTTTTCTGCCATAACTACGAATGGTAAGTATATTAATATTGAAACTGCTATATTAACTATACATAAAGCTGCTCCTGACCAATGTCCTGTTGCCATGAATCCACCAAGTATTGGAGGTGTAGTCCAAGGCATATTTGCCATTATTACTGGATGAACTAATCCAAGTGAAATTGATAAATATGATATTATAGTTGTAACAATTGGTGCTATTACAAACGGTATTCCGAATATAGGATTTAATACGATTGGTAATCCAAATATTACTGGTTCACTAATATTGAATATTGATGGTGCTAATCCTAATGCAAGCATATCTCTTCTTCTCTTACCTGCAATTGCTATAGCAATTAATAATCCAATTATTACTCCTGATCCTCCCATAAATATGAAAGCATCAAAGAATGGCCCTGCTAATACATGTAATTGATCTAATGGAGCCCCATTTTGAATCATTTCTGCATTTTGTGCTCCTAAGTTAGTAAACATTGTCCCTGTGAAAGGTAATGCAATATTTGCACCATGTAAGCCAACAAACCATAATCCATGAATAAAGAATGCTATTAATATAGCTGATGGTAATGTATCTGTTATATTACTTAATGGAATTCCTAAGTATTTGTTTATTAAATCTGTTAAGAATTGTCCATCTGCTACTACTCTTATTAATAAACCGGCTATTGCAAATATAACTACTGTTAACATACCTGGAAGTAATTTTGCAAATGATCTTGAAACTGCTGGTGGAACACCTTCTGTCATTTTAACTACTAATTGTTTTACCTTACCTAATCTTATGAATACTTCTGTTGATAAAATCCCAATTATAATAGCTGTAAACAATGCACCTGTTCCTAAATATGCAACTCCTATTAGTCCCCAAGCTTCAACGTTCGAAGCTCCTTCAACTGCAATACTTGCAACTTGTGGAATTAAAAGAACAAATATTGATGTTGCTATCATTGATGCTTGAAGACCATTTTCTTCATAAGATTTAGCAAGATTGTATGAAACACCTATTACTAAAAGTAATGTCATAATAGCCAGTGTCCCAAACCATATATCACCATTTAATTCTTTAATTTTTTGTCCAAAAGTATTTTCTGCTAAAAAACTGTTAAGCGCCTTAATTGGTGCGTTGTTTATAAGTGTTGCTAATGAACCTATTATTGTTAACGGTATCATTGCGACGAAAGCATCCCTTACAGCAACTAAGTGTCTTTGAGCTCCTAACTTTGCTGCATATGGAGAGATGTATTTATCCATAAAAGCCATAAACTTTTCCATTGTATCTTCCCCCTATTATGTTAAATAATCATTTAATTGATATTTATTTTTTAATCTATACATTTTTGCTTTACTAAGAGTTAAGAATGTCTATACATTTAATAAACTTTCTAAAATAAAAGCACTTCTTAACTCTTAGTTATTATTCTAATATCTCAACTTAATTTCTACCCATTAAATTATTCTAAAATATTAAGCTTTTAATTCTAATGCTCTATCTAAAACTGCCTTTCCATCACATATTCCATAATGTATCATGTTTATAACTTCTACTGAAATTCCGTGTGGTTCTGCTAAAGTCTTAGCTTTATTAAGTACATATCTAACTTGTGGTCCTAATAATAAAACATCACATTTGTCAATTTCATTTGCTAAATTCACTTCTGAAATAGCCCAAATTTCAGCTTCTATTCCTTTTTCTTTTGCAGCATCCTGCATTTTTGTAACTAATAAACTTGTTGACATACCTGCTGAGCAAGCTAACATAATTTTTATCATAATTTATACCTCCAAACATTTATTTAACTTGTGTATTCGTTTTCCTAGCTTATGTATACATAAGTATATCAATTGTATAGACATTTCAAGTAGTTTTTTAAAAAAAATTTAAACATTTTCATTAAATTCTTTTTTCACTCTAAAACTCTCAGTATTATATAGAGCAAAATGTATATTTAAATACCTAATTAAATATATAGAAATTACACACTTTATCAGTATTTAATACTAATCTTTTACTTTCATTTTTCTCATCTTTATTAGTCTTATGCAAATTAATTACCTTTAAACATTTAATTATTTACAAGTAAAAAAGCCAGAAAGATGATTATCATTTTCTGGCTTTAATATTAGTAGTTGGTTTATTTTAAATTTTAATAATTTTCTGCTACTGCATTTAATGTTAACTTATATCCATAATGATATGTGTGTGAATATTCAAATGCCTCTCCAGTTGTTAAAATACCAACTTGTTCTATATGAAGAATTGGAGCTTCATATTCTAATTCTAGTAATTCCATTAACTCTTCATTAGCAATTACAGCTTCAACTACACGCTGTGCTGTAGATATTTTAAATCCACATTCATTTATATATTTATATAAAGAATTACAATTATCTCTCTTTAAATTTGGAAACATTTTTACTGGCATATAAGTTATCATATAAGATACAGGCTCTTTCTCTGCATATCTTACTCTTTTAACTTCCCACACGTTTTCACTTAACTCTAATCCTAGCTTATCTTTTATATAGTGATCTGCTTCAATTATTCCAAAACTAACAAGCTTAGTTGTTATTTCATATCCCTTATTAGACATTTCATTTGTATAACTTTCAACAGCACCAATATTATCAGAAATTCTATTTCCTAATACAATGCTTCCAATACCCCTTTTTCTTGTAATATATCCTTCTTTAACTAAATTGTTAAAAGCCGATCTTACTGTCATTCTAGTCACATTAAATTCTTCAGTTAATTGATTTTCAGAAGGTAAAAGTTCTCCTGGTTTTATCTTCCCTGAATCTATTAACTCCTTTAGATATTTTTCAATTTTTATATAAATCGGTTCCTTCATCTTTAAATCACCTCATTCCCCTAATAATCTACCTGATTTATATCATATCTATTTAACTCTAAATAAATTTTTAATATAGTAGTAAAATTTTAAAAAACTTAAATATAAATAAAATAGTTCATTATTTAATAAAATTATTATCTACTAATCCATCTGATATGTATACATTTACTATAAATATAACACAAATGTCTATACATTTGTAGTCATTATATATAATTTTTAATAGTTAAATTTATCCTTTTACTGCTAAGTATTGCTTTATTGTATAATAATAAAAATTCTAGCAATTATAATATTGCTAGAATTTTTCTCACTTTAGCTAAATGCAACTCTAGTTTTAAATAATCATTTAATATTATTAAAATTATGCTAAAGCTTATTTCTTAAAATTAATAATTTTTAGTTGATGTAATGCTCTTGTTGCCATTATATATTTAACTAAATCATCAGTATTATCATCAAAGTTAACTATTATAACTCCATCAAATTCTAATCCCTTAGCATAATATGATGGAACTATAACTTTTCCACCTCTATAAATAATATCTTCTCTATCAAATGCTAAAAGCTTAGTAAACTTTTTAAGCTCTGGTGCTATCTTTTTAAGATCTTCTTTATCCTTAGTTATAATTGCTATATTTTCATACTTTTCATCATCATACTCTTCTAAAGATTCTAATATAGTATCAATTAAATCATCTTCATTATTTATATCAATCTCTTCAACATCATGAGTTCCTTTTCTTACAAATGGAACTATTGCATTTTCATTTAATAACTTACTTGCATACTCCATGATTTGGAATGTTGATCTATAACTCTTATTTAAAGCATAATTTTTTACAAAACCACCGAATAAAGATTTCAATTTAAGCATTGCAGGTTCTTCTTCAACCTTTATTAATCTTTGATTTGCATCTCCAACTATAGTATAACTTCTACAGCCTGTTAATTCCTTTAAAACTATAAATTTAAGCATACTATAATCTTGTGCTTCGTCAATTACAATATGTTTAATTTCTTGCTTAGTCTTTTTACCATCAAGCTTAATCATTAAGTAAAGAATTGCTGGTAAATCTAAGTATGATAGATTTTCTGTATTAGTAAAGTTTTTATAAATACTTACTATATCTTCATTATCAATCCAAGCTTCAAGAACCTTCTTTTGTTCCATAAGCTCTCTTATTATTTCTCTAACTCTAATTCTTCTTTGGAATTCTATATTATTTTGTTCAATTAATAGTTCTTCTTCTGAAAGATTAGCTAACTTTTCTTTTACCTCTGCATTTAAGTTTCTTACAAGTTCATCTCTTTTATCTTTAAGCTTAGAAATAAGAACTCTCTTAACCTTTTGGCTTCTTCTAAATAAAGGCATGTATTTATAATGCTTTTCAAATAATTCATTTATTTCTTCTAATGAAACTACCTCTTCATCAAAGAATTTAACAGATTCAAGTTTAAAGTAATTTTGTTCAAGCTCTTCACACTTTTCATCTAATACTTTAATAAACTCTTCTCCAGCTTTATATCTTATTTCATCAATTATTTCTTGATTTCCCTTTAAAACTTGCTCTAAATAAGCAGTAAAATCTACTACTGGTTCATTTAATCCTATTTCATTCATTGCAAAATGAGCAAATGTTTGTTGATTTACATTACTTTCACCTAATGTAGGTAATACATCAGCAATATAATCTATAAATATATCATTAGGTCCTAATATTAATATCTTATCACCAAGTTGTTCTCTAAAGTTATATAAAAGATATGCAACCCTATGTAAGGCTATTGTAGTTTTTCCTGATCCTGCAACTCCATTAACAACTACAACCTTCATTCTTTCTTCTCTTATTATTTCATCTTGCTCTTTTTGTATAGTCATTACTATATCTTTAAGCTTTTCACCTGCATTTGATGATAAAACCATTTGAAGAATATCATCTTTAACATCAACATCAGAATCAAAGAACCCCTCTAGTTTACCTTTTTTAACTATAAGCTGTCTTCTTGCTAATATATCAACTGGCATTTCTCCTTCTGGAGATTTATAACTACTTTCACCTAAAGTTCCCTTATAAAATAATGATGCAACTGGAGCTCTCCAATCTACTATTACTTGTTCAAAAGATCCTTCTTTAGTTAATCCATATCTACCAACATATATTTGTTCTTGATATCCATCATCCTCAAAGTTAACTTTTCCAAAGTAAGGCACTTCTTTAAGTTTAGTAAATTCCGCTAACTTTTTATCTATAGTTCTATACATTTCTTCTTTGACATATCTTTCATGGTCAAAATATTCCATTACTTTATCTTCATCATCTCTATATTCTTCAATAAATTTCTTTCTATATTCAAGTATGTAGTCTACTACATCTTTTCTTTTTTGTATGTAATTTAATATCTCTTCATTTAATACCTTTAATGTATGATCTAAATTTTGTTCTTCTTGTAAAAATTCAAACTTTTCCAAAAGCATATCCTCCCGCTTTACATAATTAGTAGTTAGTAGCTTTTATCTAGTAATTTAAAATTATACATTATAACTTACACATATCGTATAGATATCTTAATTACTATTAAACTATCATTCCTAACTACTAACTGACATAAGGGCTGTGCATTTTGCAACAGCCCCATTAATTATTTTTCTATAACTTAAATCCTTGTTATATCTTATATCATAATATTAAATCATGTCCAATATGATTAATTTTAAAACCTAATTATAAATTAAAATTATCTTTCTCTTCTTTACTTTCAGTTTCACTCTTATTCATATCTAATATTTCATCTGAAGAAGATTCTCTAATGATAGTTTCTTCTTCTTTTTCTATAGCTTCAATAATTTCTTCAGCTTCTTCCATATCTGCAACTATTTCAGAGTCTTTATTTAAATCAAGATCTCTACTTCTTTTTTCAGCTTCCCTTTTTTCTTTAAGTTCAGGATACTTTTCATAAATGAATCTTAAGAAATCATCACCAAATATAGTTTCCTTTTCTAAAAGATATGCTGATATAGCATCTAATAAATCTCTATTTTCTCTTAATATAGTTCTTGCTCTTTCATGACATTCTCTTACTATAGATAAAACCTCTTTATCTATTAGTGTTGAAGTTTCTTCACTACAGTTTCTAACAGCTCTACCATCTAAGTATCTATTTTGAACTGATTCAAGTGCCATCATATCAAAATTATCAGTCATACCATAGATAGTAACCATATTTCTTGCAGTTTGAGTTGATCTTTCAATATCATTTGAAGCACCTGTAGTTACAATATTAAATACTTCCTCTTCTGCTGCTCTTCCTCCAAGCATAACTGTAATTTGATTCATAAGTTCTTCCTTAGAAACAAGATATTTTTCTTCTTCTGGAAGTTGCATAGTATATCCTAATGCTCCCATTGTTCTAGGAACAATAGTAATCTTATGAACTGGATCAGTTCCTTCTAAAAGACCAGCAACAAGCGCATGACCAACTTCGTGGAAAGCAACAATTTCTCTTTCCTTCTTAGAAAGAATTCTATCTTTCTTTTCTTTACCAGCAATTATTACTTCTACAGCTTCTTCTAAATCTTCTTGAATAACTGTATCTCTTCCGCTTCTAACAGCTCTAAGTGCTGCTTCATTTATTATATTAGCAAGGTCTGCTCCTACTGCACCTGGAGTTCCCTTTGCAATTGATTCTAAATTAACATCCTCACCCATCTTAACGTCTTTAGCGTGAACATTTAATATAGCAATTCTTCCTCTTAAGTCAGGTCTATCAACAATAACTCTTCTATCAAATCTACCTGGTCTTAAAAGTGCTTTATCTAATATTTCAGGTCTATTTGTAGCACCTAAAATAACTATTCCCTTAGATGTATCAAAACCATCCATTTCAGTTAATAACTGATTTAGAGTTTGTTCTCTTTCATCATTACTTTGCATTTGGTTATCTCTGCTCTTACCTATAGAATCAATTTCATCTATAAATATGATACATGGAGCCATTTTTTCTGCTTCTTTAAATAAATCTCTAACCTTAGCAGCTCCCATACCAACAAACATTTCTACGAATGTTGATCCTGATACTGATAAAAATGGTACTTTTGCTTCTCCAGCAACAGCTTTTGCAATAAGAGTCTTACCTGTACCTGGAGGCCCAACTAAAAGTGCCCCTTTTGGTAATTTAGCTCCAATTTCTGTATATCTCTTTGGATTATGTAAGAAATCAATAATTTCAGTTAAAGATTCCTTAGCTTCATCTTGACCTGCAACATCTTCAAAGCTTACCTTTATATCTTTTTCCACATATACTTTAGCGTTACTTTTTCCCATGCCCATTCCCATTGGGCCACCACCCATTTTCTTAGCCATCTTACCAAAAATAAATCTAACTAAGAAAAACATTAAAACTAGTGGTAATACATTTATTACGATAAAATCCATGAACACTGATTGTTGTCTTTTAATTTCTGGATAATAATCAACATTATTATCTATTAAAAGTTTAACTAAATCAGGGTCATCTGCAATACCAGTATATAAAATTTTACCTTTCATTTCACTTGTATCTTGAGGTGTTATAACAAGAGAAGTCCCATCTACAGTAACTTGTTTTATTTCTTTATTTTCTACCATTTGAACAAATTCATTATAAGAAACTTCTTTTGTAGTTAACATTTCTTTTGCTGTAGAAAATGAGTATAAGAATAAGAAAGCAATAATAGCATAAATAATTAAAAATTTATTATTATTATTCTTTTTCTTTTCTCCATTTTTTTTATTAGGTTCGTTATTATTCATTCTTTAAATTCTCCTATATTATAGATATAAATTTAATATCATTTGTATTTTATATTACTCTACTTCATCCTACTCTATTTTTCCAAAATCTTTTAATGGATAAACCTTTATTTGAGCTTTACCAGTTATGTCACTTCCATCTATATATGGATTTTCCCAATATCTTGAGTCTAAAGACCAAAATCTATTGTCTCCTAAGAAGAAATACTTTCCTTCTGGTACTTGGAACTCTCCATTATAATTATCTGGTGTTCCTATATAATCTTCTTGTAAAGTTTCTCCATTTACCTGAACAACACCATTTCTAATAATAACAGTATCCCCTGGTAAACCTATTAATCTTTTTATCATTCTTTCATTTAATTCTTCTGAATCGAATACTACCACATCACCACGTTTAAGTTTTTCTGGATTATATACTCTAGTAACAAATAATCTATCACCTACATTTAAAGTTGGTACCATTGATTCTGATGGTATTTTAACCTTAAATATAACGTATTTATTTATTAACGTAGCTAAAATTACGGCTATTACTATTGGTACAATCCAATCAAAGAAAAAATTTGATTTTTCAACCTTAGTTTTTTTGTCTCCCTTAGTATTATTGCCATTTATTTCATTATTCAATTCATCTTTTTCATTTATTAAACCACTATACATATCTACATCTTGTATATTGTTTTCTTCACCATTACTCACTATTCCCACATACCTTTCATTAAAGCATTAATTTTATTTTTTCTATCTATGGTTGCTTTTATATCTACATTAAATAAGCCACTTTCTTTTATTACGATATTTCCTTCTTTTATTTCACCCTCAATTAAGCTTTTATCTATTGTTAAAATATTTCCACAATCATCTTCTAAAACTACTGAGTTATTTTCTAATCTATCAATAATAAACATATTATTTTTCATGCTTAACTGCAGATATAAGCTGCCTTCACCTCTTTTCCAATTTGCTTTATATTAAAGTATACCACATTTATTGAATTCGTAATAGTATTAGAAAAATTATATCCCACAAATATGTCAAAACAGTTACAATCTAAAATATTATATCTGCAATCTCTAAAAAATTAATATTTTCTGATATATATTATAATATCTAAATATACTAAAAAATTCATAAATATGTAATGCTATAAGATACAATTAATAAAAATTTAACTATTTTCTTTAATTGTATTTTATAGAAAAATCATTAAATCATAAATTCTAGTTATGAAGTTAAAAGTATTAAAAACTATAATTTGCCGATTAATCTTGAGGTCTTTAAAACAAAAGCACACAGTAAGATTAAGTATTCTTACTGTGTGCTTTTATAATATCTGCTTGTATAATTTATTTTTCATAAAATATACGATATATTTTAAAGGATTAGCTGTTTAGATAAATCCTTTTGTAATTACACTTTATTATACTTCTAAGGATAAAAGATCCTCGTAGCTTTGTCTTTTTGATACTAAACGAGCTATTCCATCTTTTACGAAAACAACAGCTGCCCTTGGATTTTTATTATAGTTGCTTGCCATAGAGAATCCATATGCCCCTGTTGTAAACACGGCAAGCACATCTCCTCTTTTAGTTTCTTGAAGATTTATATCTTTTACAAATATATCGCCTGATTCGCAACACTTACCAGCAACTGTAACCATATTATCCTTTTTATAATTAACTTTATTAGCTATAGTCATATCATATTTTGCCCCATATAATGCAGGTCTTATATTATCAGTCATTCCTCCATCAACAGAAATATAAGTTCTTACTCCTTCTATTTCTTTTATTGCTCCAATAGTATATAGTGTTGTTCCTGCATTTCCTACTATTGATCTACCTGGCTCAATAGTTAAGATTGGTCTTTCTAATCCTAATTTTTCACAAACTTTATCTACCCTATTTAAAATAGCTTCGCAATATTCTCTTGTTTCTCTTGGTTTATCTTCATTAGTATAATGTATACCAAATCCTCCACCTAGATCTAACTCTGATATTATATGTCCTGTTTCTTTCTTAATATCATTTATAAAGCCTAACATAATTTCTGCTGCATCTTCAAATGGTGCTATATCAAAAATCTGCGAACCTATATGACAATGCAATCCTTTTAAATTTAAATTTTCATAATCTAATGCGTATTTAACAGCATTCATTATTGTATTTCCAACTGGTGCAAACCCGAATTTTGAATCTATTTGACCTGTTTTAATATAATCATGTGTATGAGCTTCAATACCTGGAGTTAATCTTAAATAAATATCCTGTTTTTTATTATATTTAGTTGCTATTTCATTTAATATAGTCATTTCTTCAATATTGTCTACTATAAATCTACCTACGCCTAACTTAACACCTAATTCAATTTCATCATAAGTCTTATTATTTCCATGGAAATACACCTTTTCTAAAGGAAATCCTGATTTATAGGCCGTATATAACTCTCCCCCCGAAACTACATCCAAGTAAAGTCCTTGCTCATTTATAAGCTTACACATAGCCATTGTTAAAAATGCCTTTCCTGCATAAGCCACTCTATTATTATTTTCTTTACATTTAAAATTTTTATAATAACTTTTACAAGTGTTTATTAAAAGTTCCTCATCCATTACATATAATGGCGACCCAAATTCACTAACTAAATTAGTAGAACTGACCCCTCCAATATATAATTCATTTTCTTTAATTTCCATTGCCCCAAATAACTTCATTGTATAACCCTCCAAACAAAAAATCCACTATAGATGTCCTATAGTGGTAGTTTTTACTTTATAATGCAATTTATTATTTCTTATAATAAAAATAATTTTCATCTTATTATCGCACCTTGTAGCCCTCCACTTACGTGACAGTTATGCATATATTTTATGCATACCCAGAAATAATCCTTTGCATAAATTACTCCTTCGGCTATTATACCTTTCATAAATTATCATCACTTGCCAGCTACAATTTATTACTATTTATAAATAGCACCTCTAACATAGGTATTCTATTAAATAAAATTCTAAACTTCAATCTAGATAATAAAACTTATTTTTTCATTCTAAAAAGAAGATGTTTCACTCAGAATATATTATATGCAGTCTTTTACAATAATAATACCACATTATTTTTACTAATTAAACAATATTTTTAAAATTGTCTATATTTATCCATTAAGTTACTCATTGTATCTCCGTTTGATGGAGGAGTATAAGTTATTGCATTTGCCCCTGCTTCTATTGTCTTTCTTATAGTTTGTTCATCTGGGCCTCCTGTTGCTATAACAGGAAAATCTGGAAACTCAGATCTTATTTTAGCCACTATTTCAGGTGTATTTTTTCCACCAGAAACATTTAAAATAGTTGCTCCTGCTTCTATTCTAGCTTTTATATCCTCATGAATTGAAACAACTGTAACTATTATTGGAATATCAATTGTTTCCTTAATTCTACTAACAACTTCATTTGAAGTTGGAGAATTAACAACTACTCCCATGGCACCTTTAAATTCTGCATCTAATGCTAAATTCACTACTCTTTTACCTTGAGTTATTCCTCCACCTACACCACAAAAAACTGGCACATCTGCAGCCATTACTAAAGCTGCTGTTATCAACGGTTGTGGAGTAAATGGATAAACTGCTATAATTGCATCTGCATTTGTATTCCTTATTATTGCAACATCAGTTGTAAATAATAACGATTTTATTCTTTTTCCAAATATTTTTATGCCTGAACAATCTCTTATGCATGGTGGCACTTCAACTACATGGCGTCTTAAAAGTCCTTTGATTTCAGGCACTTGCTTATGTTTTCTTTTTTCCATTTGAAACACCCCTATTATTTTTATATGTACTATTATACTATTTTGTCGAAATATTAAAAGAATTTAACCCTAAATACATTTAAATTTTACATTAAATACACCTTTTTTAACATATTATCATCTAATTATTTTCATATAAAAAAAATATTGTAAATTACATTTAAATATTTTTTCCTTATAAGGTATTTATATTGAAAATTTAAAATTATATCCTATACCTTTGTAATAATGGATTAACAAAATACTTTATTATAATGATATTGCTGCCATTAATATCATCTTTTAGAAAAAATATTTGAAAAATATTTCATAAAAATGATATATATCACATTATTTTCAGTGTTTTTTTTGTTAATATATATTTGAGGTGTATGTATATATGAAACAAATAAAAAACTTTTATTCTCCATATGTTATTCTTTTGGGGCTATATAGTTGTTTAATTATTTTTGCCTTTATTATTGATAGCCCAAAAGAAATATTTTATGGACTAAAATCAATAGTACTTTCTTCTGATATTTTAATAACTGATTATATGGAAGTAGGTGGTATTGGTGCAGCTTTAGTTAATGCTTCATTAACTAGTATACTTTCAATATTACTTTTAATATTAATAGGAATAAAACCAAATGGATCAACTATAATGGCGTTATGGCTTATGACTGGCTTCTCATTTTTAGGTAAAAATATCTTTAATATTTGGCCTATTATATTTGGTATATACTTATTCTCAAAATACCAAAGAGAACCTTTTCTTAATTATACCCTTGTTGCCCTATTAGGTACTTGCCTTTCTCCAATAGTAAGCCAATTAAGTTTTGCAAACGATAGTCATTCTTTTCTCTCTATATTACTTGGTATATCTGTTGGAATATTAGTAGGCTTTATCTTACCTCCAATTGCTTCTCATAGTGTTAAAGCCCATAATGGTTATAACTTATATAACATTGGATTTGCTAGTGGATTGCTTGGTACTTTATTAATGTCTATTTTAAGAGGTTTTGGAATAAATTTTGATAGTAGATTAATATGGCATACTGGAAGTAATAAATTACTTTTCTTAATAATATTGTTCTGTTGTATTTATTTAATTATATCTGGTTTATTGCTGGGCAATAATTCAAAGAAAAATTTAAAGCTTATAACAAATCAAACCGGTAGACTTATAAGTGATTTTTATTTACTATCAGGACCTACAACTTATATAAATATGGGTATACTTGGAATTTTGTCATCATTATTTGTATTATTTATAGGAAGTGATTTAAATGGTGCTACTATTTGTGGTATATTTACTATAATTGGTTTTGGAGCATTTGGTAAAAATATCAAAAATACTATCCCATTAATTATAGGATCTACTATAGCAGCAATATTTAATGTTAACGGATTAAATTATCCACCTATAATTTTATCTATATTATTTTCTACAACACTTGCTCCTATATCAGGTAAATTTGGTTGGAAAATAGGCATTGTGGCTGGATTAATGCATGTTAATATAGTTGCAAATACAGGCTATCTTCACGGTGGGCTAAATCTTTATAATAATGGTTTAGCTGGTGGTTTAGTTGCCATGATACTCCTTCCATTAATAACTACCTTTAAAAAGGAGATTTAATTATGAAATTTAAAACAGAAAAAAACCTTAAAATTGTTAATGAGTTAATAACTTATTTTCACACTCTTGGAAACTCAAATGTTCATATTGATTTAAGTAGTGATGGAAACACTTCATACTTTACTATTTCTGGTGAAGTAGAGTCTATTTCTCAAAAAGAATTAGATAACTTAAATTCTATATTAAGTATTCCAAGGCAACATGAAGTTGAACAATATTATTGGAACCTTGGTGGCGAATGTGAGTTTGACTCTGAATTATCCCTTGTTGGTATGATGATAAACAAAGCTAAGGTTACTTATATAGATAATATTCTAACTATACGCCTTGTTAGAGAAGAAAACTAAAAAAGTTATGAGTTAGTTATTTTTAATAAATGCTAACTCATAACTTCTTACTATAATATTATTTCTACCGGCTCATTAATTTCTATTGACTCTTCTGTAACTATACAATTATAAGCAAATATATCTACTCCATTTGCTTTTGCATATCTTAGTGCTTCTCCAAATTCTTTATCTCCAGCATCATTAGGTGAAAACTTACTTACTTCCTTTAGTTGTATTAAGAATATTGCTCCTGCCCCATATCCCTGTTTCTTTGCTTCAACTAATTCTAATAGATGTCTAGCCCCTCTTTCTGTTGGTGCATCAGGAAAACGTGCATAACCATTTTCCTCTAAAGTAACTCCTTTAACTTCTAAAAAATATTCTTCTCCGCTATCTGAAGATATCTTAAAATCAAATCTACTCTTTCCAAAAGTTTTTTCTCTCAATATGTTTGTATATTTTTCAAGACCTTTTATTTTTTTGTTTTTTAATGCTTCATCTACAACCTTATTAGGTATGTGTGAATCTATACTAATTAATTTTTCACCCTTATAAACTGCCATTAAATCATAGGGGGTTTTCCTAGTCGGGTTATTTTCCTCTCTTAAAAACACAGTACATCCTGGTATAAGTAACTCTTTACATCTTCCTGTATTTGGAACGTGTACTTTTATCTCCTCTTCACCTAATTTTACATTTGCATGAAATCTATTAGGTCTATTTATAAATTCAGCTTTAAATATATTTTTATTATACCTCAAAACATTTCCTCCTAAAATTTTACATTTTATTATTTTTTATTACTTTTTTCTTATATTTTAATATTAATTAAGAATAGTTATCCACAGTTTAAATTTATTTATTTATAATTTTTATTAAAATAAGCATCATATTTTCATGTTATCCACAGATTTTGTCCACAGATATGTTAATTCTGTTGATAACTTTATCGACAAGTTTTTCAAGTCAAATATTTACATAACATTTTATGTTTTTTTTCTACAATACCCCCTATATTGTTGTATATAATTGTAGTACCCTAATATATTGTGTCAATATATTAGTAAAAGTTTTCAACACTTTTTTAAAGTTATCCACATTTTGTGGATAACTTTCATCTTATTAATTTTGCTTTTGTTAATTATATTACTAAATATACCCATTATTTCTATACTTTATAAATATATCTTAACCTCAAAACACTATTTAACTTTTATTATAGATGATAAAAAAAATAGATAACATCATTAAATAGTAATGATATTATCTCCTATAAAACTTGTATATTTCAACCTTAATTATTGAATTATTGACTTTTTACCAAGTGTAGTTGCTAAATATTGCACTACAAATATACTAGGCCCTAAAAGTATAGTTAAAATTGGCCATATAATATGATTCTGTCCTTTTTCTTTAGCTAATTTGAAGGAACAATATGCTGCTAATATTAAAATTGCATATACTACTATAAATGACATTTGGCTTCCCCCTAAATATTTAATATAATCTATATATTTTACTTAATATTAAAATTATAAAATTTATATATAATTTAATATTGCTCAAAAAAATAATAGCTTCTAGTCAACTTATAGCTATTCTATAAAATTTATCTAATAATCTCAACATTTATATTCTATAGTTCTTAAAATGTTAACAATTATAAAATTTCATTCTTATTATCATATACCATAATTAAAAAAAATAAATTTAAAAATTATTTTTAAAAAACCTTTACACCCAAATTAACGTATGCTATTATAAATTCATAAATTTAATAATTAGCGTGTTACTGGTAATGCAGGCAAGGCTTAAATATGTATAAATTATTATTAACTCTCAAATAATATCAAAGAGATAATTATATAATTTATAGATATTTGGGCCTTTTTTTGTTGCTAATTTTAGTAATTAGAAAAGTAACAGGTTCTTATTTATTTTAATTTTAGGAGGAATTATAAAATGATGCAATTTTTACAAAGAATCGGTAAAGCAATAATGCTTCCAATTGCTGCTCTTCCAATTGCCGGTATATTACTAGGTGTTGGTGGTGCATTACTAGGGATATCTGGATTAAACAATCCACCTGCTATTTATCAACCTTTAATAACTTTTGTTAACATCCCATTTGTTACAGCTGTTTTAACTGTAATGAAAAATATAGGTGATATAATATTTGGTAACTTGCCATTATTATTTGCTGTTGGTGTTGCAGTTGGTTTAGCTAAAAAAGACAAAGGAACTGCTGCTCTAGCTTCAGTATTCGGTTTTATAGTAATGAATCAAGTTGTTTCAACACTTTTAGCTTTAGGTGTTACTCAATTAGGAGTTCTTACTCCAGATTCAGTAGGACAATATGGAACTTATGTAACTACTAACTTAGGTATATTCACATTAAATATGTCTGTATTTGGTGGTATCATAACTGGTATCGTTACTGCTTTATTACACAATAGATTCTGTACTATCCAATTCCCACCAGTTATTGGTTTCTTCTCAGGATCTAGATTTGTTCCAATTATAACTTCACTTACAATGGCTTTAGTTGGTGCATTACTTGCATTTGCATGGCCAGTTGTTCAAGATGGTATAAGCTTATTATCTACATTTGTTAAAAATGCTGGTGCCTTTGGTACTTTCTTATATGGATTTATTGAAAGAGCGTTAATCCCATTTGGATTACACCATGTATTCTATACTCCATTCTGGTATGGATCATTTGTTGAAGCAAATGTTCTAGTAAATGGATCTGTTCAAACTGTTGCTGGTGCTAATACAGCTTACTTTGTTCAATTATCAAGCATGACTGATTTAGTTGGTGCTTCTAGCGCAGTAATGAGCGAAATAGTTAGCAATACTACAAGATTTATGGCTGGTAAATTCCCTCTAATGATGTTCGGTTTACCTGGTGCTGCTTTAGCTATGTACAAAGCTGCTAAACCAAATAAGAGAAAAGTTGTTGGTTCTTTATTAGCAACAGCTGCATTAACATCATTCTTAACTGGTATCACTGAGCCATTAGAATTCACATTCTTATTCGTTGCTCCATTATTATATGTAATTCACTGTGTATTTGCTGGTTTAGCTTATATGTTAATGGGTATATTCAACGTATTTATAGGTATGACATTCTCTGGTGGTGTTATCGACTACGCTCTATTTGGATTACTTCCTGCAGGAGCTGGTGTTAAGACTAACTGGTTAACAGTTATTTTAGTTGGTATTGTATACTTTGTAGTTTACTACTTCTTATTCTACTTCTTAATTACTAAGCTTAACTTAAAGACTCCAGGTAGAGAAGATGATAACGAAGAAACTAAGTTATTCACTAAAGCTGATTACCAAAAAGGTAAAGGTAATGATACTACAGCAGCTGCTCCAAAAACTGCTGGAAAAGGTGAAATAGCAGAAAAAGCTCCTTTAGTATTAGCTGCTTTAGGTGGAGAATCAAATATAGTATCTGTTGATGCTTGTATAACAAGATTAAGAGTTGAAGTTAAAGATAAAGCTCAAGTTAACAAAGATGAATTAAAGAATCTTGGTGCTGCTGGGGTTGTTGAAGTTGGTAACGGAATCCAAGCAATCTTTGGTGCAAAAGCTGATGGTTATAAAAATGCAATCAATGAAATTCTTGGTGAATAATTAACTTTACTTTAATGTATTTAAAATAGTAGAACGTATTTTTATTAGACTTAAAAGGCAAATAGTAATAACTATTTGCCTTTTTTGTTTATACTTTTAATAAATGAATACTGTAAAATTAATTTTTAACATATTCCTTTTTCTCTTCTTCTTTAACTTTATTATCCTCTTTCTTTTTATTTTTCTTTTCTAAGTTTTCTTTCCATAAAGGTTCAGCCCTTTCAGCCCAGGTTAATCCATAATTTATAGTTTTCTTACATAAATCATCTACATTTTCCGGATCAACATATTCAGTAGATTTAGCTCCTGATGCTTTAACCATTTCTGCAATCTTAGGTGCATTATCTAATATTGGGCATGGTCTAAATTGATTTTCATTAAATGGTTGATTTTTTTGATACTCTAAGAATAGTGGTTGACCTAATGCTTCAATTAATGAAACATCTTTAATATTGGCATTTGAATAATGACAGAATACACAAGGCTCTACATCTCCATTTGCATTTATATGACAATATCTTCTACCACCAGCAACACATCCTCCAACATATTCAGCATCATGCCAGAAATCCATATTAAATATAGCTTTTGTATTACGCCAAGCTCTTATAGTTCTATATAATTTTTCTCTTTGATCTGGATTTGCCATTAATGAAGTATCAGTTTTACAACCTATTGGCATAAATGTAAAGTACCAAGAGAAATATGCTCCCTTATCTATCATTAAATCAATAAATTCTTCTGATAATACACTATCACAATTTGCATTTGTAAAGCATGTTGAGAACCCAAATGGTATTCTATTAGATTTCATAAGATCCATAGCTCTCATTATATCCTTCCATGAACCTTCACCTCTTCTTCCATCTGTTGCATCATCAAAACCTTCAACGCTTATTGTTGGAACTAAGTTACCAACATCTATTAAATCTTCACAGAATTTTTGATCAATTAGTGTACCATTTGTAAAGAACATAAATACACAATCATTATGTTTTTTAGCTAATTTTAATATATCAGCTTTTCTAACTAATGGTTCTCCACCAGTCATAATGTAAAAATAAATTCCTAATTCTTTTCCTTCAGTAAATAATTTATCTAATTGCTCATAACTTAAATTTAATGCCTTATTATAATCAGCTGCCCAACATCCTATACACTTTTTATTACAAGCGGTTGTTGGATCAACTAGAATTGTAAATGGAATATCATGACCATATTTTTCTCTATTTTTTTCAATTTCTCCCCATCCTTTTATTGATGCATTTAATAAAAAGTTAGTAAATACAGTTTGAACAATATTAGGATTAACCTCATTTATTATTCTAGTCATTAATTTAGTCCAGTTATTATCTGGATCATCTAAAAATCCATCTATCATATCATATTGATTTGCATATAAATTATCACTATCAAACTTTCTAAGCCAAGAGATTATTTTCTTTAGATTCTTTTCTGGATCCTTCTTTAAATATCCTAAAACTTGTTTTAAAGCAAATTGTTGAATTTTATATTTTGCACTTAACATACTATAACTAACTCTCCCTTTCATATAATATTAAAATAGTTTAATACTATTTTTATGCCTATAATTAATAAAATAATTCCACCACAAATATCTATTTGTTTTTTATATTTATCTCCCATTCTGTATCCCATCCATAAACCCAAGGCAACTAATATGCTAGTTACAATAAATAATATTAATATAGTACTTATTATATTGGTTTGGAGTAATCCGAGGCTTATTCCTAAAATTAATGCATCTATGCTCGTTGCAAATGCTAATGCTAAACTAGTTTTATATCCAAAGAACTCCTCTCTTCTTTCATATACCTCCTCTTGTTTAAAGGCATTCTTAAAAAATTTAAGTCCTAAATAAATTAATATAAGTGCTGAAAACCATTGATTCAAAGATATTATTCTTAAGTTTTCTGATTTTAGCATAGGGAATATGGCTATAAACATTCCTAACGTTAACATTAATGTCTGTATTGCACCAAATATCATACCAACAAATATACTGCTACTTTTTTTTAAATTTCCTTGTGTAGCTCCTCTACATACTGCTACAGTAAATGCATCTAATGCTAACCCAATTGCTACTATAATTATTTCCCACAATTTCATTCATCCTCTTCCCTCCTTATAAGTTAATTATAAGAATATAGACTAAAATAATACATATATAATTCTTTTTAACTGTTATTTATAAATAAACAAAAGGACGACTTTGTAGTCGTCCAAATATAAATAATATAAATTGTATATTAATTTTATATATTTCAATAAAAAAGTCTTTTTATTAAAATTGTCTTACTTACTGAATTTAATAAAATAATTAAAAGGTTAATTATTTTATTAAATTATGGATAATATCATCTAAAGAGTTAGTTACCAAAATTTCATACTTTTTTGTTAAATCCTTAGCTGATATATTTATTCCATCTTCTATCCATCTTTTTATTATAAAAGTTAAACCTCTTGAATAATATTCTGCTATATCATCTACAGAAAATTTTTCTTGTGAATTACTATTCTTATCATATTGCTTTAATAATACCTTAAACATATGTATTAAATTATTATTTATAATTTCTTCAAATGAATTTTGACCAGTAACTTTAATAGCTTGCTCGTAAAACTCTTTGTTATTTTCTATTCGAGAAAACATATATTGAATAGCTTCATAAGGCATCCTATTTTCAATTAACATCTCGCTCCCCTTAAATAAGTCTTCATAGCATATTTCCTCTAAAACCTCATATTTATCTGCAAAGTGATTATAAAAAGTTGGTCTAATAAGACCTGCACCATCAGTAATCATCTTTATTGTTATCTTATCAAAACTTTGTTTAAGTATTAACTTTTTAAAGCTTTCAATTAAAGCTAAATGCACATCTTCCTTTTTATTATTCATAATTCACCTATAACCATCTTATACTAACTCTCTAAAATTTTTATAAACGTTAAGATTTATCCCATTTTATGGAAATATTATACCATATCTTTCGAATTTTTTAAATTAATAATATTTAATTCTTCCTATAGCTATCCCTATATCTATTATAATTAAATCTGTCTTTATATTTTCATCTAAATAGTTTTTATTGTCTATATGCCTTTTTATATACTAAAAATTAAGCTTTGCTTGAAACATTATACCGTTATAATTATTTACTTTAATTTTAATAGCATAAAAAATACACATAATATTATTATGTGTATTTTCAGACTGCTGACAAAGTGTCAGTAGTCTTTAATTTTATACAAATATGTAATATAATTTAAAATATATTAATTT